>NZ_JCANOT010000031.1:0-97309 GCF_059552495.1 Methyloversatilis sp. S146-33 | reverse complement strand
GAAGGTAGGTCAATCGGGCATTCTTGTGGGTGTTCATCCGGAATCCTGTTCGAGAGAGCTTGGGGGTTTGGCGATTTCCAGTCTCTCAGAACTTCTCCGGGTGAACACCCGAAACAACCTATTGAAGCTTCACACCTAGCGCCCCTCAGCCAATACTCACCACCACCTTGCCGACGTGGGCCTGGCTCTGCTGGTGTGCGAGTGCTGCGCGTGCTTCGTCGAAGCCGAACACGCGGTCGATGACCGGGTGGATCTTGTGCAGCGAGATCACCGCATTCATCGATTCGAACATTTCGCGCGAGCCGACGAACACGCCGCGCACGGTCGAGGTGGTGAACAGCAGCGGCAGCGGGTTGATTTCGCCGCCGGTCAGCACACCGATCAGGTGCGCCTGTCCGTTCTGGCCGAGTGAGGCGATCGAGCGCTGCAGCGTGCCCGGGCCGCCGACCTCGACCACGTGATTCACGCCTGCGCCGCCGGTGGCGGTGCGCACTTCCTGATCCCACTCCGGGTGGCTGCGGTAATTGATCAGCGTGGTCGCGCCCAGCGACTTTGCCTTTTCCAGCTTGGCGTCGCTCGACGAGGTGGCGATCACCTCGGCGCCGGCCGCCTTCGCCAACTGCAGCGCGAACATCGACACGCCGCCTGTGCCCAGCACCAGCACACGCTCGCCCGCACGCAGCGGGGCCGGGCCTTCGAACAGGGCGTTCCACGCCGTCAGCGCGGCGCAGGGCAGGGTCGCCGCCTCCTCGAAGCTCAGGTGAGCCGGTTTGGCGACCAGCGATTCCTGCGGGAACAGGCGGTACTCGGTGAGCACGCCGGGTGCGGTGCCGCCCAGGGTCTTGCCGAAATACGCCGGCTGCAGTCGACCGGCGATCCATGTTTCGAAGAAGGTGCCGATCACGTGGTCGCCAGCGGCAAAGCGGTCGACGCCCGCGCCGATCTCGACCACCTCGCCGGCGCCGTCGGACAGCGGGATCAGATCCTTCGAATCGACGCCGGGATACAGGCCCTGCAGGATGAACAGATCGCGATAGTTCAGCGACGCTGCGCGCATCTTGACCAGTACCTGACCCGGACCGGGGCGCGGGACTTCAGCGTCGATCATCGTCAGGCTGTCTGCATTGCACTGCTCACGATAGGCTTGATAACGCATTCGAGTGAACCTCCGTTGGATAGTGTCGTGGGCGCAGGGCTGGATCTGCGCCCGGATGGTGCCATGCCCGTGCGCGGACAGGTGTCTCGCAGGCGTCTGCCTATATAGACTGTCGGCCTGACCGATATGCCCTCCGGACGTCACATGCCGAAACTCCTGATCTGTCTCCGTGCCCTGCTGCTGGTTCTGTCGCTGCCTCTGGTCGAGGTGGCGCACGCGCTGGGCCCGGGCGAGCTGGCGGTCATCGTCAATGTGTCCGATCCGGCCAGTGTCGATGCCGGCACCTACTACCGCATCCGCCGCGGCATACCAGAGGCGAACCTGATCGAGGTGCGGCTGCCGCACGACCGCGCGGCACTGACACGCGCCGAGTTCGAAGCGCTGCAGGCGGAAGTGGAGCAGAAGCTGCCGTCCGGCATCCAGGCGTTCGCGCTGGCATGGACCAAGCCGTGGCGCGCCGGTTGCATGAGCATCACCTCGGCCTTCGCCTTCGGCTACGACGAACGCTTCTGCTCCGACAGCTGCGGGCCGACGCAGACCAGCCGGATGTTCAATGGCGGTCGCGCCATGAGCGAGGACATGCCGATGCCACGGCCGGCCATGCTGCTGGCCGGCGAATCGGTCGAGCAGGTGCGTCAGCTGATCGACCGCGGCATCGCCTCGGACTACAGCTATCCGAAAGGCAGCGTCTATCTGGTGCGCACCGAGGATTCCGCGCGCAATGTGCGCGCCGGCATGTTCGACGAAATCGTGCAGCAGGTGCGCGGCCTGCATTTCGAGACGCCGACGGCAGCCGAGGCGGGCGGGCGGCGCGACGTGATCGGCTATTTCACCGGTGCGGTCAGGGTGCCGGCGATCGACACGCTCACCTTCCTGCCCGGCGCGCCGGCCGATCATCTGACCTCCTTCGGCGGCCAGCTGACCGGCAACCGGACGCAGATGAGCGCCCTCGAATGGTTGCGGGCCGGCGCCACGGGCAGCTACGGCACCGTGGTCGAGCCGTGCAACCACCTCGGCAAGTTCCCGCACCCGGGCATCCTGATGACCTACTACGCCGAGGGCGAAACGCTGATCGAGGCCTACTGGAAAAGCGTGGCCTGGCCCGGCGAAGGCGTGTTCGTCGGCGAGCCGCTGGCGCGGCCCTTCGGCATGCGCACGACGCGCGACGACAAGGGCTGGTGGCTGGAAAGCCACTCGGCCGCCGGGCGCCGCGCCGTGGTCGAAGTGGCGCCGAGCGTGGTCGGGCCGTATCGCCTGGCCGGTACTGTGCAGATTCCCGCCGGACACGGGAGGCAGCGACTGAAGGTGGAGGCGGGGGCGGTGAGGGTCAGGTAGTCTGGCAGCTGAAATCCCGATAAGCGTTTGCCAGCCCGCTACGCAGGGTGGTCGTGGCTCGCCAGCCCATTCGATTCAGGCGTGACACATCCATCAACTTTCGCGGCGTGCCATCCGGCTTGCTCGTGTCGAACACCAGTTCACCGTCGAAACCCACCACCCTGCCAACCAGTTCAGCCAGTTCCTTGATGGTTACGTCCTCACCCACACCCACGTTCACCAGCGGCGGCTCGAACCGGCCGCTCACCGACTCGTCGCTGCCCAGCAGGCTCGTATAGCGATCGTCCGGCAAGTTCATCAGGAAGACGCAGGCGTCGGCCATGTCGTCGCTGAACAGGAACTCGCGCCGTGGCGTGCCGGTGCCCCAGATGGTGACCGTCCGGTCGCCGCGCTGCTTCGCCTCGTGGAACTTGCGCAGCAGCGCCGGGATGACGTGACTGTTCTCCGGATGGTAGTTGTCGCCCGGCCCGTACAGATTGGTCGGCATCACCGCCAGGTACTTCGTGCCGTACTGCCGGTTGTAGCTCCAGCACATTTCGATGCCGGCGATCTTTGCCAGCGCGTAGGGCCGGTTGGTCGGCTCCAGCGGGCCGGTGAGCAGGCAGTCCTCGCGCATCGGCTGCGGCGCCATTTTCGGGTAGATGCAGCTCGACCCGAGGAACATCAGCCGCGTAACACCGTGCTTCCACGCGCTGTGGATCACGTTGGCCTGGATCACCAAATTGTCGCGGATGAACTCGGCCGGATAGCTGTTGTTGGCGACGATGCCGCCGACTTTGGCGGCGGCGAGGAACACGTATTCCGGCTTGTGTTCGGCGAAGAAGGCGTCGGTCGCGGCGGCATCGGTCAGATCGAGTTCGGCGTGCGTCCGCTTGAGGACGTTCGTGTAGCCCTTCGCCTCGAGATTGCGGACGATGGCCGAGCCGACCAGACCGCGATGGCCGGCAACATAGATGCGCGCGTGCTTGTCCATGGAATGGTCCGCCCGCTTACTCGTGATAGTCGTAGGCCTGGAAGCCGGCCATCTTCACCAGCGCATCGCGCTTGGCGCTGGTGTAGTCGGCTTCGACCATTTCCTTGACCAGTTCCTGCAGCGTGGTCTTCGGCGTCCAGCCCAGCTTCTCGCGCGCCTTGGTCGGGTCGCCGAGCAGGGTTTCCACTTCGGTCGGGCGGTAGTAGCGCGGATCGACCTTCACGATCACGTCGCCCACTTTCACCTTGGCGCGGTCGCCGGTGACGGCGGCCACGATGCCCACCTCGTTTTCACCCTCGCCCTCGAAGCGCACCGTGATGCCAAGCTCCGCAGCGGCAAACTCGACGAACTGGCGCACGCTGTACTGCACGCCGGTGGCGATGACGAAGTCTTCGGCCTTGTCCTGCTGCAGCATCAGCCACTGCATTTCGACGTAGTCGCGGGCATGACCCCAGTCCCGCAGCGCGCTCATATTGCCCAGATACAGGCAGTCCTGCAGGCCGAGGGCGATGCGCGCGATGGCGCGCGTGATCTTGCGCGTGACGAAGGTTTCGCCGCGCACCGGCGACTCGTGGTTGAACAGCACGCCGTTGCAGGCGTACATGCCGTAGGCCTCACGGTAATTGACGGTGATCCAGTAGGCGTAGAGCTTGGCCACCGCGTACGGGCTGCGCGGGTAGAAGGGCGTAGTTTCCTTCTGCGGGATTTCCTGCACCAGACCGTACAGCTCGGAGGTCGAGGCCTGATAGAAACGGGTCTTCTTTTCCAGACCGAGGATGCGGATGGCTTCCAGGATGCGCAGAGCGCCGATGCCGTCGGCGTTGGCCGTGTATTCCGGCTCTTCGAAGCTCACCGCCACGTGCGACTGGGCGGCCAGATTGTAGATTTCGTCCGGCTGTACCTTCTGGATGATGCGCACCAGAGAGGTCGAATCGGTCAGGTCACCGTAGTGCAGGATGAACTTGCGGTTGTCGACGTGCGGGTCTTCGTACAGGTGGTCGATGCGGTCGGTGTTGAACAGCGACGAGCGACGCTTGATGCCATGGACTTCGTAGCCCTTCTTGAGCAGGAACTCGGCGAGATAGGCGCCGTCCTGGCCGGTAACGCCGGTGATGAGTGCGATTTTGGGCATGGCTTTCTGAGACCGGAAGTCAGAGACGAATTATCGCCCATGTGTGTGGCAATCGTTCCTGCCTGGAGGAAGCAGCGCTTCCAGCACCGCCAGGGTGCGCGCGGTCGCTCCGCGGTGCGCGCGGGCAAATGCACGGGCGGCAGACGCCATGCGCTGCCGCGCCTCAGGGTCGTCCAGCAGTGCGCGAGCGATGTCTGCGGCGTTCGTCTCGTCGGTCGCTCGCAGTGCGGCGCCTGCGTCGATGGCGTCAAGGGTTGCCGTCGAAAAATTGAACGTGTGCGGCCCGATTACGACCGGGCAACCCACGGCACACGCTTCGATCAGGTTCTGTCCGCCCAGCGGTCGCCAGCTCCCGCCGATGAGTGCGAGGTCGGCCAGCGCATACCAGGCGAACATTTCACCCATCGCGTCACCCAGCCATACGCGGGTGTTCGTGTCCGGGACCGCGCCGGTACTGCGCCGACATAGCGTCAGGCCGCGAGAGAGGATGCCGTCGGCGACCTCTTCGAAGCGCTGTGGGTGACGCGGGACCAGAACGATCAGAACATCGGACGGAAGCTCCGGCAGTAGGGCGTCCAGCAGCGGTGCTTCCTCGTCCTCGCGGGTGCTCGCCAGCAGCAGTACCCGGCGCGGGCCCAGGCCTGCGCGCCATTCTCTGCCGAGCTCGAACTGGCGGGCCGGCGGTTCGATGTCGAACTTCAGGTTACCCGCGACCGCAACCTGCTTCGCCCCGAGCGCGGACAACCGCGCCGCGTCCTCGGCGGTTTGCGCGACAAGCGCGGAGAAATCGCTCAGCACCGCGCGTACGAAACCACCCAGCCGTGCGTAACGTGCGGCCGAGCGCGCCGACATTCGGGCGTTTGCCAGCACAACCGGCACGCCGGCGCGGCGGCATTCATGCACCAGATTAGGCCAGATCTCCGTCTCCATTACGATGCCCAGGGCGGGTCGCCAGCGGCGCAGGAAGGCGCGCTGGGCCCAGGGCAGATCCCAGGGCAGCCAGGCGAACTCCGCGAAATCGCCGTACAGCTGGCGTGCCGTGACGCGGCCGGTCGCGGTCATCTGGGTGATCAGGATGCGGTGATCCGGGTGGCGCGCACGCAGCGCCGCCAGCAGCGGTGCCGCCGCTCGGGTTTCGCCGACCGACACCGCGTGCAGCCACAGCGTCGGGCGGGCAGGGGGCTGCGCGCCCAAGCCGAGACGGCCGCCGATATCCTCGAGGTAGCCGGGTTCCCGCCGGCCACGCATCCGGGTGCGCAGCAGCGCGAAGGGCAGACCGAGCAGCCAGATCAGGGTGTAGAGGGCGCGCATCATGAGGGCGCGAGCATAGCAGCCGGATGTCGGCAGAATTGACAGTGAGGGCGCCAGCGTGTGTAATTCGCGCGTTCAATCAATGAACGCACGATGCTCGACGAACAAACCCGATACCGCCTGCTGAAATTGCTGGAAGCGAAGCCCGAACTGTCGCAACGACAGCTCGCGCAGGCGCTGGGTATGAGCGTCGGCAAGGTCAATTTCTGCCTCAACGCGCTGATCGAGCGTGGCTTGGTCAAGGCGCGCAACTTCCGCAACAGCCGCAACAAGCTCGCCTACATGTATTTCCTGACGCCCGCCGGCTTCGAGGAGAAGGCGCGGGTGTCGCTGCGCTATCTGAAGCAGAAACTGCAGGAGTACGAAACGCTGCGATCCGAAATCGAGGAACTGCAGGTCGAGGCGCGCCGCATGAACGTCTCGGCGGTCGATACGTTGAAGGAGGGCGGACAGCGATGAGCGCTTCAAAGCCCCGCATCCCGGTTGCGCGTAAGGTATTCGCCGTGCTCGATTCCGATCAACGCCGCGCGGCCGGAGGTCTTTTCCTGCTGATGCTTGTCGGTATGGCGTTCGAGACGCTGGGTATAGGGCTAGTCATGCCGGCGATGGCGGTAATCATGCAGGACGATCTGGCAAGCTACAGTCCTGCGCTTGCCGCCTTGCTCGAATTTCTGGGGCATCCGTCCAAATCGATGTTACTGCTCGGCGCAGTCCTTGCGTTGGCAGCAATCTACTTCCTGAAAAATCTGTTCCTGGCCTTCCTGGCATGGAAGCAGGCCGCTTTCGCTTTTACAGTTCAGGCGAGGGTTGCAATAAAACTATTCTCCCGGTATCTAACCCAGCCTTATATCTTTCACCTTCAGAACAATTCTGCGCAGCTCATCCGGAATGTAACCACCGAGGCCTCGTTCTTCTGCAGCCACGCTCTGGTGCCCGGTTTGGTGCTTATTACTGAGACGATCGTCCTGGTGGGAATCTCCGGTCTGCTGTTCTATCTGGAACCGCTGGGCGCGCTGGTCGTGACCATCGTCATCGGTGTTCCATCGCTGCTGTTCCTGCGCTACTCACGTTGGCGAGTGGCCAGTTGGGGCAAAGAGCGACAATCTCACGACGGTAAGCGCTTGCAGCTGATCCAGGAAGGTTTGGCTGGCATCAAGGATGTCCATGTGCTCGGACGTTCACTCACCTTCTTGCGACAGTTCGCGGTGCATAGCGAGGTCATCGCTCGGGTTGGTGGCCTGCAGCTATTTCTGCAGCAACTGCCAAGACTCTGGCTTGAATTCGCGGGTGTGCTTGGTGTCGCGGTCCTTGTTGCGGCGCTTGTCCTGCAAGGCAAGACACCGGCACAGATCGCTGCCGCAGTGGGGCTTTTCGCGAGCGCGGCGTTTCGCATGATGCCGTCCGTCAATCGAATACTGACCTCGTTGAACGGTTTGCGTTATGGGCGTGTGGTGCTGGAGCTCATTTACTCGGAGCTTGCGAAGACGAACCTCTCCGAATGCAGTGTGACCGCAACGGATGAGCCCCTGCTTTTTACCCGATCATTCAGACTGCGAGACCTTGCCTACCGCTATCCGGGCGCCGCTGTGCAGGCGCTTTCCTCGATAAGTCTGGAGGTAAAGGCCGGCGAGATGTTTGGAATCGTCGGGAGCAGTGGTTCGGGCAAGAGCACGCTGGTCGATTTGCTTCTCGGGCTACTTGAACCTACCAGCGGGCAGTTGGAAGCAGATGGGCGGAACATTCATTCCGATATTCAGGGTTGGCGCAGACAGATCGGATATGTCTCGCAGTCGATTTATTTGACGGACGATTCCCTTCGTCGCAATGTTGCCTTCGGGGTCCCGGAGGAAGAAATCGACGACGCTGCTGTTGTCAGGGCGATCAAATTCGCACAACTGGATGCTCTTGTTTCGTCGCTGCCGGAAGGGCTGGAGACCTTTGTCGGTGAGCGCGGCGTGCGACTCTCCGGCGGGCAGAGACAACGCATCGGAATTGCACGTGCCTTGTACCGGGATCCGCCTTTACTCCTGCTCGACGAGGCCACCAGTGCGCTCGACGTCGGGACAGAGGCAGAGGTCATGAAGGCCATCACGGCACTGCAGGGCCAGAAGACCATCGTGATCGTCGCACATCGACTCAGCACCGTGGAGCAATGCGATCGGCTGTGTCACCTCGAGCATGGCCGCGTGGTGCAGATAGGCGCTCCGGCAGAAGTGCTCGCTAAACTTGTCAGGACGGCTGATGAAGCTGTCCCCACTCTGGATTGATTACATGCTGACCAACGCGTCCATCCTAATTACCGGGGGTACCGGCTCTTTCGGCAACACCTTTGTGCCGATGACCTTGGCTCGTTACAACCCTCGAAGGATCATCATCTTCTCTCGGGATGAGATGAAACAGTGGGAGATGGCCAAGAAGTACCAGGGTGATTCGCGCGTGCGTTTCTTTATCGGTGATGTACGAGACAAGGATCGACTGTACCGGGCACTCGACGGAGTGGATCACGTTGTACATGCCGCTGCTACCAAGATCGTTCCTACCGCCGAATACAACCCCTTTGAGTGTGTCAAGACGAACGTGATCGGGGCGATGAATCTGATCGACGCGTGCATTGACCACGGTGTTAAGCGCGTTGTCGCTCTATCGACCGACAAGGCCAGCAGTCCTGTCAATCTGTATGGCGCAACCAAGCTCGCTTCTGACAAGCTTTTCGTGGCAGGCAATTCATATGCAGGGGGTCATGACACGCGATTTGCCGTCGTGCGCTACGGAAACGTAATGGGCTCGCGCGGTTCAGTGATCCCGTTCTTCATGTCGATTCGGAATAGCGGGGTGTTGCCAGTGACGGACGAACGCATGACGCGTTTCATGATCTCGCTTGAGGAGGGGGTCGAGCTGGTGTGGCACTCCTTTTCTGACATGGAAGGTGGCGAGATCTACGTCAAGAAGATTCCTTCGATGAAGGTCGTCGATCTGGCGGCGGCAATTGCGCCGCAAGCGCGCATCGAGATTGTCGGGATTCGCCCTGGCGAGAAGCTGCACGAACAGATGATCAGCGCGGAGGATGCTTACTACACCTACGAATACGCTCACCATTTCAAGATACTGCCTGCAATCAACAACTGGTCAACCAGTGCGGAACGCATCAAGGACGGGCGCCGGGTGCCCGAAGGCTTTGTGTACGCCAGCGACAACAATCAAGAATGGATGAGCACTGAGCAGTTGCAAGCCTGGATGGACGCTAACCGCGACAAGATCGGAAGCATCTGAGCATGATTCCCTATGGCCGACAGGAGATCACGCCTGCTGATGTATCGGCGGTGGTCGAGGTGCTGCAGTCTGACTATTTGACTCAGGGGCCGGTGGTACCGCTCTTCGAGGCGGCCGTGGCAAGACATGTGGGGGCACCGCATGCGGTCGCAGTTAACAGCGCGACTTCGGCTTTGCACATTGCCTGCCTGGCGCTGGGTTTGGGGCCGGGTGATCGCCTGTGGACCTCGCCCGTGACCTTCGTTGCCTCCGCCAATTGTGGCCGCTATTGCGGTGCGGATGTGGAGTTCGTCGACATTGATCCTCACACCTACAACCTCTGTCCGGTGGCTCTTGAACGCAAGCTTGAACTCGCAGCTTGCGAGGGACGTTTACCCAAGGTGGTGGTCGCGGTGCACCTGGGCGGGCAGTCCTGCGATATGGTGGCGATCCATGCGCTTGGCCAACGCTACGGATTTCGCATCATCGAGGATGCATCGCATGCCATTGGTGGAAAGTATCGCGGGGAGTTCATCGGCAACTGCCGATACAGCGATATCGCGGTATTCAGCTTCCACCCGGTGAAGATCATCACCACAGCCGAAGGAGGCATGGCGCTGACGCGGGATCCGGCATTGGCTGCGAGCATGGCGCGACTACGCTCCCATGGCATCACTCGCGATCCCGCTGAGATGACTCATGCGCCAGACGGTCCGTGGTACTACCAGCAGCTCGAGCTCGGTCTGAACTATCGCATGACCGAACTGCAGGCTGCGCTGGGCCTAAGTCAGCTGCAGCGGCTGGACGCGTATGTGGCGGAACGTCATGCGCTCGCTCATCGCTACAATCGTTTGCTGTCCTCGCTGCCGCTGACAACCCCCTGGCAGCACTCGGATAGCTACTCCGGGCTGCATCTCTATGTCATCCGGCTCAGGCTCGATGAAATCAAGCGCAGCCATCGGGATGTCTTTGAAGCTTTGCGCGCACGTGGCATCGGCGTGAATTTACATTACATCCCGGTACATCTGCAGCCCTACTACCGGCAGCTTGGCTGCCGTCCGGGTGATTGTCCGGAAGCGGAGCGGTACTACGGGGAAGCGATCAGCCTGCCCATGTTCCACACATTGGGCGAGGACCGCCAGGATGTCGTGGTGCAGGCGCTGACCGAGGTGCTGTCATCGTGAGGCTTGCCGTCATCCCCGCGCGCGGTGGCAGCAAGCGGATTCCGCGCAAGAACATACGTCTGTTCGGCGGTAAACCCATGATCGCCTGGTCGATCGAAACCGCGATCCTCAGCAAGTGTTTCGATCACGTAGTGGTATCCACGGACGACGAGGAAATTGCTGACGTGGCCCGCGAGTGGGGCGCCTCAGTCCCCTTCTCCAGACCTGCCGAACTGTCTGATGACCACACCGGAATCATGCCAGTGGTGCGGCATGCAATCGATTGGCACACCGAACAGGGGCTCGGTCCCGATCACGTGTGCTGCATCTATCCAACGGCTCCTCTGCTGGAGCCTGCCGTCTTGATTGACGCATACGAGCGACTGGTACAGAGCGGCAGCGCATTCTGCTTCGGTGCCGCCAGCTACGGCCATCCGATTCAGCGGGCACTGCGGATGGATGCGGGCGGGCACGTTTCCATGTTCTCGACTGAGCACTCGCTGACCCGATCCCAGGATCTGGAGCCCGCTTTTCACGACGCAGGACAATTCTGTTGGGGAACGACGGCCGCCTTCATCGATGGGCGCTCGCCATTCCTTCAGAAGTCTGTCGCCGTGGTTCTCCCGCGACATCGCGTGGTCGATATCGATACGCCGGAGGACTGGCAGCTTGCTGAGGTGCTGCACATGGCCCTGGCTCTGAAAGCAGAGAAGTGAACGTCTTTTTCCGAACGGATGCGTCGGACCATATCGGTTCGGGGCATCTGATGCGATGCCTTGTACTTGCCGACGCCATTGCCGGCCAGGGCGGCAAATGCCATTTCCTTGTCCGGCATCAGAACGCCGTTTGCAGACGTCTCCTCGATGGCCGCTCGTACCCCGTGTTTTCCCTTGATCTGCCCGAGGACTGCGATCCGTCCGAAGACGTCCGGAGATGCATCGGATACGCCCGCAGCGTTGCAACGCCGGTGGACTGGTGGGTCGTGGATCACTATGGTCTCGACGCTCAATGGGAGCGCGCGGCTCGATCCTTGAGTTCATCCATACTGGTGATCGACGATCTGGCGGATCGAACCCACGATTGCGATGTTCTGGTTGATCCGGGTCTGGGTCGGCAGGCGAGCGACTATGCCCTGTGGATGTCCGGTCCGACCGACCTGCTGCTGGGCTCGCGTTACGCGATGCTCAAGCCGGCGTATGCACTGAATCACGGGCTTGCTCCCCTGTGGTCCGAAGTGCGCAGGGCACATGTCTTTTTTGGCGGAGGTTCAGCGGCGGAGTGGATGCCGGAGTGCGTCGACATCATGATGGACGTTGAGCCTGACCTCGATGTGTCTGCAGTGGGAATATGCAGCAAGCATGCCATGGGCCGGCTGATGGAACGCCACGGGAGCCGCCTGAAGTGGGTTCGTCAGGTTGATGACATGGCGCGTCACTATGCGACCTGCAGCGTCGCCCTGGGCTCGCCTGGCACGGCGACCTGGGAGCGGGCCTGCATCGGATTGCCGTCCGCTTTGCTGGCTACCGCGCCGAATCAGATTCCAATTCTTGAGGGACTCGATCGGCTTGGGCTGTGTCGTTTCCTCGGCCCCGCCTGGGAATTGAAGGCGCCGGCGCTCAGGACCCGGATCCGCGATTTCCTGCACGATGATGCCGCGCGCGCGGCCATGCGAAATTTCGGGCTTTCCGCCGTAGACGGCGGAGGGGTCGAGCGACTGTTGCGGCGGCTGCAGGGCAGCGGGAGGGGCGATGTCTGAATCCAGCACGCGCGGCGCATTCGAGGTGCTCGTCGCCTATGAGAAGAGTCACGACAGGAAGACCGTCGAATGGCTCAATTCTGCAGACATCCAGGCGAGCTTTGGTCTGCGGCGTGCAGTGACTGAAGCATCCCACCGGTCCTGGGTCGACACCAACAGCGATACGCTGATCTGGGCGATCGTCGATCCAGCCGGTCGACACGTCGGCAATGTCTTGCTTAAGGTTACGCAGCGGCATCGGTCAGGCTATTTCCAGATCTACATCGGCGAACCGATTGCGCGGGGCCAGGGGCTGGGTGACAGAGCGCTGTCGGCGACCTTGACCAAGTCATTCGCCGAACTCGGCCTGCACCGAGTCTGGCTTCATACCTTGCCTGACAACGTTGCAGCCGCAGCGCTTTACCGCAAGCACGGCTTCGTGTTCGAAGGTACCGAGCGGGATGCGCTGCTTTCGGAGGGCACCTTCATCAGCCAGCATCGCTGGTCCATCCTCGAACACGAGTGGACGATTCGCCGTGGCAAGGAGGGGGCACAGTGAAGTGCGCAATCATGCAGCCGACCTACATGCCGTGGGCTGGCTACCTCAATCTGATGGCACAGGTGGACTGCTTCGTGTATCTCGACGATGCGCAGTTCGAGAGGTCGTCCTGGCATCACCGCAACCGGATTCTGGCCAACGGTGCGCCAGGCTGGCTGACTGTTCCCGTACTCAGGGGCCACCTTGGCGCCAGCATTAACGAAGTGCGTGTTGATGACGCTGCGCCGTGGCGTCGCAAGCACCGGACGCTTCTGGCCAACACCTATGCCCGGGAGGAATATGTACGAGAGATGCTTGAGGCGGTTGAGCCCTTGTCGAACACGTCTTTGGTTCATCTGGCCGACCTGAACATCGCCGTGCTGGAGGTGCTGCGGGACAAGCTGGACATCGCCACGCCGACCGTGCGCAGCAGCGTGCTCGGAACAGGTGGCTCACGCACGAGACGCCTGATCGACATCCTCGCGCAACTGGGCGCGACCGAATACGTCACGCCGCCAGGTGCTCTTGAGTACCTTCAGGAAGACCGGTTTCCTGAGCTATCCCCGGCGCGGCTGTGGGTGCACGATTTTCAGCCCGCTGCCTACGCGCAACGAAGCACCGCAGCCTTTGTGAGTCATCTGTCGATACTGGATGTGGTGGCGCATCTCGGCTGGGAAGGCACCAAACGCTACATCCGACCATCAGAGGAAACCGCGAAGATTTTCCAGGAGAACTCATGACAAACGACGCTCGCTATCGGCTGGAACAACATCCTGACTTCGGCTTCTTTCAGGTGAAGCCGACGCCCTCGCAGGAGGAAATCACGCGCTTCTACGCTGAGGAGTTCTACAGCACGAAGTACAAGGCCTTCAACAATTCCGCCCTGGAGGTGCAGGAGGCTGATCGCGAGTTTCATGATGCCCACCGTGAAGACATTGCGCGCCGGATCGAATCGCTGCTGCAGCGCCCGCTGGCGGGGGTCAGCATTCTGGATATCGGGTGCGGCTGGGGTCAGACCATGCGCTATCTGGCATCCCGTGGAGCCATCTGCTCAGGTTTCGATCCCGCGCCCGAGGCCGTGGCCTACGTTCAGTCCTGCGGGCTTGAGGGTGTTCAGGCTGGCATGGAACGCATGGACGTATTTACCGGCCGACGTTTCGACGTGGTGATGCTCATGAATGTTCTGGAGCATCTGTCGGATCCGGTGACCGTCATCCAGGAGATCCAGCGAAATGTGCTAAAGGACGGCGGGCTCCTGATCGTGGAGGTGCCCAACGAATTCAATGCGTTTCAGGTAGCGGGTCAGGAACTGCATGGTCTGTCGCAGTGGTGGGTGGCGCCGCCGGCCCACCTGAACTATTTCAGCGCATCCACGCTGAAGCGATTGCTGGACGCGTCGGGTTTCACCGTCTCGCACCTTGAGTCCAGTTTCCCGCTCGAGATGTTTCTTCTGATGGGCGACAAGTATGTGGGCGATCGGGAACTCGGGCGGCAATGCCATGAGCGGCGCATGGCGTTCGAGTTGAATCTGCGCCGGCTCGGTAGAACCGATGTTCTGGAAACCTTTTACCAGGCGCTTGCCAGCGTCGATCTTGGCCGACAGGTCATTGCCTACGCGTCAAATGACGGAGGTCGGGCATGAAGTTCATCAACATCGGCGGCGCGACGGCTGTTCTTGAGCACCGCGGGAAGCGGATGCTGTTCGATCCATGGCTGGACGACGGGATATTTCACGGGTCGTGGTTTCACTGGCCTCCGGCAGCAGCCGAGATTAAGGACCTGGGCAGGTTCGACTACGTATATATCTCGCACATCCATGAGGACCATTGCTCGGCAGGAACGATCCAGCATATCAACCGGGATGCCGAAATCATCATCATGGATCGCCAACCCAATTTCGTCGCTCAGTTCCTGAGAGCGAACGATTTCAATTTCGACAAGGTGCACCTGGTTCCCCCGAGAAAGGGGGTGCAGCTGTCGGACGATCTTTTCGTGGACATGATCGAAGCGGATCCGGCCAATGAGATGGCCTATCTGGTGGACTCGTCCATCGTGATCTGCTGGGACGGCCACGTCATCTTCAATGCCAACGACTGCCAGCCTCATGCCGCTGGAGTGGCCTATCTCAAGGAGCGCTATCCCCGGATCGATCTCGCGCTGCTGCCGTATTCGGGCGGCTCCGGCTATCCCAGCTGTTACGTGAACCTCACCGACGAGCAGAAGCAGGCCGAGAAGGACCGGATTCTGAAGCAACGGACCGCGGGCTTCGTGGAGAACACGCGGCAGATCGATCCCCGTTACGTGTTGCCGTTTGCCGACCAGTACGTCGTGGGTGGATCACGTTCGCATCTGAACCGCTACGTCTCTCATGGTTCCTGCCCGGGCGTGGTTGCATCGCAGGTGGAGCAGGCGGGTCTCGGTGATCGTCTGCTTCTGCTCAATTCGGGTCAGTCCTTCGACCTCGAGTCCGCCGCGAAACACCCGCCAGAACCCTACCGGATGTTCTCCGAGGAGGACCGGGACCGGTACATTGCGGATCACCTCGCGGATAAGCTCTATGACCATGAGCGTGTGGCTTTCGCACGTTCGGTGCCCGTCGAGCGGCTGATGCAGCATGCCCGGCAGCGGCTATGGGAGGTCCAGACCCGCCGGCAGACATTTCCCCTGTGGCGCCTGGTGCTTGACTGCACCGACAGCCGGCGCCGCTTCGTGATCGATCTGCAGGCCGAGGGTTTACAGGAAACGGATTTCGAGGCGACGGTACCTGAGCCCTTCCTGCGCATGTCGGGTTCGGACACGCTGATGATCATGCTGCTCATAGGCCATGTCTCCTGGAACATTGCAGATGCGGCCCTGTTCCTCGATTACGAGCGAAGGCCCAACACCTACGATCCGTCGATCTATGTGCTGCTGAACTTCCTGAGGCTTTGATATCGTGACCACTACCGCATTCGAACTAAGTGGGCGTCGCATCGGGCGCGATGCGACGCCCTTCGTGATCGCCGAAATGTCCGGCAATCACAACCAGTCGCTCGACCGCGCGCTGGCCATCGTCGATGCCGCGGCAAAATCGGGTGCGCACGCGCTGAAGATCCAGACCTATACACCGGACACCATGACGCTGGATCTGGAGGAGCGCGAGTTCTACGTTTCCGATCCGAGCAACCTGTGGACGGGTAAGTCGCTCTACAAACTCTATGCTGAAGCCCATACGCCGTGGGACTGGCACGCACCGATTTTTGAACGCGCGCGTGCGCTCGGCATGATCCCGTTCAGCACGCCGTTCGACGATACAGCGGTCGATTTTCTTGAGTCGCTGGACGTGCCCTGCTACAAGATCGCGTCATTCGAGAACACCGATCTGCCGTTGGTCCGCCGTGTGGCGGCAACCGGCAAGCCGCTCATCATTTCCACCGGCATGGCCACGCTGGCCGAGCTGGACGAGACCGTGCGCGCCGCACGCGAAGCCGGCTGCCGTCATCTGGTGCTGCTCAAGTGCACCAGCACCTACCCGGCCACGCCAGCCAATACCCATATCCGCACCATTCCGCACCTGCGCGAAATGTTCGGCTGCGAGGTGGGGCTGTCCGACCACACCATGGGTGTGGGCGTGTCGGTGGCCAGCGTCGCGCTGGGTGCCACCGTGATCGAAAAGCATTTCACGCTGGATCGCAGCGAAGGCGGAGTGGACGCCACCTTCTCGATGGAGCCGCATGAAATGGCGCAACTGGTGGTGGAGAGCGAGCGCGCCTGGCAGGCGCTGGGAGAGGTGCGCTACGGACCGACTGAGGCCGAGCGCAAGTCGGTTCAGTACAGACGTTCGCTCTATGTCATTGCAGATATGGCTCCGGGTGACGTCCTGAGCCCTGACAATGTGCGGGCGATCCGGCCCGGGCTGGGGCTGGCCCCCGGATTCATGGATGTCGTTATGGGGCTCTCCGTCGCACGAGCGGTTGCGCGCGGCACACCCCTGTCGTGGGATGTGCTCAAATGAGGATCTGGCGTTTCTGGCCTTGATCGATACGAGAATCCCTCGTTCTCATGTGATCAGTGAGGTTCTTTCCAGCCGCCGTCTGTCGGTCGTTTGGCACGTAGCGGAGGGGGGCGTCGTAGCCTCTCGCGCTCTTCGGTTTGACGAGTTCCGGCTTACTTATCCAGATCGGGTCTGACGTCCGTCTGCGTGCGCGGAGGGGCTGTCAAACGTTATTGACCGAGGCATTCTTGCCTGTTGCGCCTATCAATTAGGCTTTTCGCTCACAGGTTGGTTAGCCTACGCGTGCGCCGCGTCGAGTGCCACCCGCACTGTCGTATTGTTTTCTGGTGATTTTTGATGACCAACGTCAATTCAATCGGCATGACAGATGATGAATTGGAGGCGGCCTGTGTTCGCAGCCCTTTCGAAATCCGTCACGGCTACAGTTGGACTGCTGAGGTTTACAGTTTTGGTAAGTGTTACAGGAATGCGGCTCGGTATCCGAAAATATTTCCGTTATATGTTTATTCTGATCACGGGGTGGCTCTTCATTCCAACCTATTTCCTCATGAGTTAAATAATGAGTGCAACGTTCATCTCACCTGGCATCCTGATAAAGTAAAAAGAAATCAAAATGTAACCAAGAGGCTGGTGTACATCGAGCACCCGTGGATATCCTATCGTCGTATGAAAGGGTACTGCCGGGCGGAGAAAACCTTGGGGACAATAGTTTTCTTTACGCATGCTGCCCCGGGTGTAAAGTTAGAAGGTGGGGATGGCGATGACTATTTTGATCAATTGCGCTCGTTGCCCCAGAAGTTTCATCCGATCGTTCTTTGCCTGCATATGCATGACATCAACTCCGGGTTTTACAAGAGGTTGCGTCGGCACGGCTTTCCGATTGTGACAGCAGGTAATACCAGTGCTGATGGTTTTGTTGATAATTTTTATGGTCTTATTTCTAAATTTTCTTATGCGTCTTCTCAAGAGTGGGGGTCACAGGTTGCCTATTGCGTCGAGTTTGGGTTGCCGTATTTTCTTCTTGGACCCGTGCCAAGGTTGATAAATGTTAGCCATGCCGAGATGCCGATCGGTGAGGTTGGGCGATATCAGGATGACTATCACCGACTGGCCATGGAAGAGGCTCGTAGACTTTTCTCTTATCCTGATGTTGAGCTGTCTGATGAAAAGAAAAAATTTATCTCAAATGTTCTTGGGATGAATTCGAAGACTACACCGATAGATTTGAGAAGAATTGTCTGGTCTGAGTTTTTAAAAAATTGGAGGAAGTGGTATTTGGTGCCGCAGGCGTTGCTCCTGTGTGCGATTCGTGTGATTTTTTTATCTCGATTCGAGAAGATTCAGAAATGGCGCATGCGCAGCAGTTGAAGTTTGTCTCGTTGGTACAGGAGCATTTCTTGTCCTCCATGGGTGGAATCCGGGTGCTTGAGGTGGGCTCTCACGACGTCAATGGCTCAATCCGCAAGATATTCGAAGGCAGTGAGTATCTTGGCGTCGATCTGTTCGAAGGCCCGGGTGTCGATGTGGTGGCATCCGGACACGAGCTGGATTTTCCCGACGGGGCGTTCGACATCACGATTTCATCGGAATGCTTCGAGCACAACCCGTTCTGGGTCGACACTTTCGCCAACATGCACCGGATGACCGCTGATACGGGGATGCTGGTGATGACCTGCGCATCCCGTGGTCGGCTTGAGCACGGGACAACCCGGACGACACCTGAAAAGTCGCCTGGAAGTCAGAAGGTGGGCTGGGACTACTACAAGAATCTCGACGAGCGTGATTTCTCGAGGAATTTTGATCTTTCGGCCCTGTTCACCCGATGGATGTTCTTTTACATCCCGGTCAGTCAGGATCTCTACTTTGTTGGCTGGAAGGGGACACCGCCGTCGCCGGATGCGCTCCGAAATTTCGCTGAGCGGGTCGATGCGATACGGGAGATGTCCAATTCTTCCGGCCCCGTCATGCATTTTCTCGCGGCCCTTGAGCGCAGCCTGCTGTTTCCACTGACCTTTTTCGGCGATCGGGTGTTCCAGAACTTCATGGTGCCGTATTCCAGCTTGCGCAGGCGGATGTACCGCCTCGTCCGCAGACGCTAAGTTCCCGTTTATTCACCCCTCTCCGTTTTTGCCGGAAAATAAGCCCGGATGAATACATGTTATTGCGTCGAAAGGCGGGGGTGGCAACCGGTCTTCAGCACACGGCTGAGCTCATGACTTCTTATCTCTTATCGGTCTGCATTCCCGCATATAACCCTCCTGCGGCACTATTTTCTTTGCTCGACGCGCTGCTTGCCAGCTCCCACAGGAATTTCGAGGTGGTCATTACCGACGACTGCTCAAGTGGCGACGCCTCATGGACGCGACTGTGCGCGATCGCGAATCGCGACGGGCGTCTACGCGTATCGCGCAATCCAGCCAATCTTGGCATGGATAGAAACTTCGCGCACGTGGCATCCCATGCCAAAGGGAAGTATCTCTGGTTCTCGGGTCAGGATGACCTGATTTCCACCGAAGGGCTTGAGCGTGTGCTCGATTTTCTCGCCGCGCAACCCGATATCGACTTCATCCTGATGAACCACGCCAAGCGGGTGGCCGGGCGTTTTGGCGAACACCTGGTAGAGGCGGCCCGGTTGGACCAGCATGTTTTCGGCGTCGGTCTGCAGAGCTATGTGACGCATACGCGGCATCATCTTCCGACCTTCCTGCCGACCTTTCTGATCCGTACTGAACTGTGGCGCAGCGTCGATGTGTCGCGCTATTTCGGTACCTGTTACTGCCAGGTCGGCGTTTTCCTGGAAGCGGCTCGCGACATCCGCTGGTGCCACTTCGCAGGCAACCATGTGATCGGCCTGCTGCCGCAGGATGGCTGGCAGGCGAATCCGTCCGCCTATGTGAAGATCGCGTTCGGCCATTTCGCGATGCTGGTTCGTGCAGCGGCGCGTGCGCCATGGGTCACGCAGGACATGCTGCGCGCCTTTTCCCGTTTGCAGAAACGCCGTCTGGTCTATTCGTTCATGCTGCTGCGTCATCACCGTCTGCAGATCGATCCCGCTCTGGTGAACGAGGTCACCGAGGCGGTGCGGCCGTTCGACGAGATCGCCCGGCCGGCGTCCGTGGTGAGGCGGGCTCCGAGGTTGTCCAGTTCGCTGATGCTCGGCCTGATTGAATCGCGCCGGGCGCTGCGTGCGCTGCTGAAGGCCCGTCGAGGCTCATGACCGTGACTCCGAATTCAGGCGCCCGGGCGCCGGTCGCCCTCTTCGTGTACAACCGGCCGGACCATACGCGGCAGACGCTGGCTGCGCTGAGGGCCAACACGCTGGCGAACGAGACGCCGCTCTACATCTTTGCTGACGCGCCGCGGGACGAAGCTGCCCGCGCTGCCCATGAAGAGGTGCTGGAATGCGTGCGCGACGTGCAGGGTTTCGCATCGGTCACCCTGATCCAGCGCGAACGGAATCTCGGCCTGGCACGCTCCATCATCGACGGCGCCGGCATGCTGTGCGCACGGCATGGCCGGGTGATCGTGCTGGAGGATGACCTGATCACCTCGCCGCACTTCCTGCGCTACATGAACGACGCGCTGGACCATCATGCGCACGATGAGTCGGTGGGCTGCGTGTCCGCCTACATGTATCCGGTGAAGGTGCCGGCCGGCATGGCGGATACCCTGTTGCTGACGTTCCCGATGAGCTGGGGCTGGGCGACCTGGGCACGCGCCTGGCAACTGTTCGAGCCGGACGGCCGCAAGCTCGTGCAGGCGCTTGAAGAGCGCGCCTTGACCGCGACCTTCGATCGGATCGGTCCGGGCAATTTCATGCGCATGCTGAACGACCAGATCGCGGGCCGGAACAATTCGTGGTTCATTCGCTGGCATGCTTCGCTCTTTCTGGCAGGCAAGCTGTCGCTGGCGCCGGTGCGTTCGACCATCCACAACATCGGGCTGGATGGCACCGGCGTGCACTGTTCGTCCTGGCGTTTCGACCCTTACCGTGTAGAGCCTTCGCCGGTGCCCCTGACCGTGGGCGACGTGCCCCATGGGCCGATACCGGAATTCGATCGTGCGCTGCGCGCCTTCTTCATCAAAAGTAAAATACTGCGTTACGTCAATGCACTGGATCGGTTGCTGTCCCGCACCCTGATTCGCGTGGGCATCAGAACCGGGGAATCGAATGGGAAGCGCTGAGCCGATCAATTACCACTACGAAAAGCTGTACGGACAGGGCGAGAACGCTGCGGACATCGTACTGGCGATGGTGCCGCAGAACGCGCGCGTGCTCGAACTGGGCGCCGGGCCGGGCTCGATCACCCGCCGCCTGAAAGCCGAGCGGGCGAGCCGGGTTACCGCGCTGGAACTGGAAAGTTCCTTCCTGCCCCATCTCGCGCCCCTCTGCGAGCGGGTGATACAGGCGAACCTGAACGAAACGGGCTGGGTCGGCGAGATCGGTGGCGAGCGTTTCGACGCGCTGGTTGCCGCCGACGTGCTGGAACACCTGAATCGACCGCAGGATCTGCTGCGCGCCTGCGAGGCGCTGCTGACGCCTGAAGGCTGCCTGGTGATTTCGCTGCCCCACATCGGTCACGCCGTCATCCACGCCTGCCTGATGGACGAGGATTTCGAGTATCGCGACGCCGGTCTGCTGGACAGCACCCACATCCGCTTCTTCGGACTGAAGAACATGCAGGCGCTGGTCGAGGGTGCCGGATTCAAGGTCGTCGATGCCGGCTTCGTCAGCCGCGCGCCGGAAGACACCGAGTACGCCGACCGCTGGCGCAGGGCGCCGGATGATCTCAAGGCGGCGGTGCTGCGCAATCCGCATGCCACGGTCTATCAGTGCGTGCTGCGTGCGGTGCGTACATCGGCGCCTGGCGAGGCGCTCGATCTGCTGGCGCTGGCAGGACACGCGCCGACGGTGACGCCGCTGATGCGGGTGAACCGCGTGCTCAAGCGCATGCTGCCGATGGGTCTGTATCGCCTCTGCCGTCGCGCCTACGGTACCGTTTCGAGGACATGATTTCGGTCTGCATGGCCACCTGCAACGGCGAGCCCTATCTGCAGGCACAGCTGGATTCGGTGCTGGCGCAGCTCGATGCCGGTGACGAACTGGTGATCGCCGATGACGGTTCGATCGACGGCACGTGCGCTCTGATCGAACAGTACGGCGATCCGCGCATCCGCCTGCTGCGCGGCGAGCACAGGCTCGGCGTGGTGGCCAACTTCGAACGTGCCCTGCGCGCCGCGCGAGGCGAGTATTTGTTTCTGTGCGACCAGGACGATGTCTGGCTGCCGAACAAGCGTGCGCTGCTGATCGAGGCTCTGGCCTCGGCAGATCTGGTCGTGTCCGACTGCCGGGTGACCGACCCCTCGCTGGCGGTGACGGCGCCTTCCTTCTTCGCCCAGCGACGATCCGGACCCGGCCTGTTGCGCAATCTGTGGCGCAACAGCTTTCTCGGCTGCTGCATGGCCTTCCGTCGTTCGCTGCTTGCCCGGGCTCTGCCTTTTCCGCCGGGGCTGCCGATGCACGACACCTGGCTCGGCCTTGTTGCCAGCGCGACCGGGCGCGTCCGTTTCGTCGATACGCCCACCCTGCTGTACCGTCGCCACGCAGCCAGCGCGTCGCCGACCGGCGGGCGCAGTCATTACGGGCCGATCGCACGGATTGCGCACCGTGTCCGCTTCGCTGCGGCGCTGTGCGCGCGGCTGATTTCGCTCAAGACATCGCGGCAGACCGGGCAGGCATGATGCCGCCCACCGCCTGCTTCGCATTCTGAATCCCCGAATGAAGATTTCCATCATCACCGTCTGCTACAACTCGGTCGCCACGCTGGGCGATACCCTCGCGTCGGTGGCGGCCCAGGACCATCCCGATGTGGAGCACATCGTGATCGACGGCGGGTCGACCGACGGCACCCAGGCGCTGGTCGAGCGCGCGGGGACACACGTGAAGGTGTTCGTGTCGGAGCCGGACAAGGGCATCTATGACGCGATGAACAAGGGCATCCGGCGGGCGACCGGCGATATCGTCGGCTTCATCAATGCGGACGACTTCTATCCCTCGCCCGACGTACTGTCCTCGGTGGCCCGCGTGTTCGAGGACCCTGGCGTCGACGTGTGCTACGGCGACCTGTGCTACGTGCGGCAGGACGACACCTCGCGCATCGTGCGCTACTGGCAGTCCAGCGATTTCCGGCCCGGCCTGTTCCTGCGCGGCTGGTGCCCGCCGCACCCGACCTTCTTCGCGCGCCGCGAGGTGTATGCGCGGCACGGGCTGTTCGACCTTCGCTACCGCATCGCAGCGGACGTGGAAATCATGTCGCGCTTTCTCGAAGTGGCGCGCGTCCGGGCCCGCTATCTGCCCAAGCTGCTGGTCAAGATGCGCATGGGCGGCACCACCAACCGCAGCCTTGGCAACATCTGGCGGCAGAACCGCGAAATCGCCGACGCGCTGAAATCGCAGGGCCTGCCGTTCTCGCTGCCCCGTTTCGCACTGTCCAAGGTGTTGTCGCGCGGTCGCCAGTTCGTGGCGCGTCCGGACTGATGGCGAGCTTCGCGGGTGGCCCGGTGGTCGTGACCGGTGCCAGCGGTTTCGTCGGCGGCGCCGTGGTCCGTCGACTGCGCGCGGACGGCACTGCGGTGCGCGCGGTCGTGCGCACGCCGGGCAAGGGCGGGCCGGACGTCGTGTGCGGCCCGGCGCTGGGGCCGGAGGCGGACTGGACGCCGGTGCTCGCCGGCGCCGTGACCGTCGTGCATGCGGCGGCGCACGTGCACATCGAGCCGGCAGGGGGCGACGCCGCCCAGACCGATTTCCACCGTATCAATGTTGACGGCACAAGGCGCCTCGCCGAACAGGCCGCTGCGGCCGGCGTGCGGCGCTTCCTGTTCATCAGCTCGATCGGCGTGAATGGTCAGCGCGCCGACCGTCCGTTCACCGAGGACGACAGGCCGGCGCCGCAGGGGCCGTATGCACAATCCAAGCTCGCGGCCGAACGGGCGCTGAGTGAGGTCGGTGCGGGCACCGGCATGGAGTGGGTCGTGATCCGTCCGCCGCTGGTCTATGGCCCGCACGCGCCCGGCAACTTCGCGCGTCTGGTGCGCTGGATGGCGCGTGGCGTGCCGCTGCCGCTGGGGGCGGTGCATAACCGGCGCACGCTGGTGGCCATCGACAATCTGGTCGATCTCATCGTGACCTGCCTGCACAGCGAGGCGGCAGCCGGCCAGCTTTTTCTGGCCGGCGATGGCGAAAGCCTGTCTACGCCGGAACTGCTGCGCATCGTCGCGCAGGCCCGGGGCCGGCACGCCCGCCTGCTGCCGGTGCCGGTCGCACTGCTGCGGCTCGCGGCGGACCTGATCGGCCGTTCTGCCGACGCCGAGCGGCTGTGCGGCAGTCTGGAAGTCGATATCGGCAAGGCGCGACGGCTGCTCGGCTGGGTACCGCCAGTGACTGCGCGCGACGCCCTTTACCGCGCCGCAATGGAGTCCGCCTGATGGATGTCGCCCTCTCTTCATTGCAGGCTCTGATGGTGTCGGCGGCCGGGGCGGCGGGCCTGCTCTGGCTGCTGCTGCGCAACGGCTGGGCCTGGCGCCTGGCCACCGACGAACCCAATCACCGTTCGCTGCATACGCGCGTGACGCCTCGGGTGGGCGGCTGGGGCATCATGGCCGGCAGCGCGCTTGCGCTGACGGTCAGCGGCGTGGCGCCGCCGTGGGCGCTGCCCGCCGCCGTGCTCGTGCTGGTGTCCTTTGCCGACGACCGCCACGGCCTGTCCACCGGCCTGCGCTTCGGCATCCATCTCTTGGCCGCGGCTGCGCTGGTGGCGCTGGCCGGTCTGCCGTGGCTGCTCGCGCTGCCGGTGGCGGTGCTCACGGTGTGGATGACCAATCTGTACAACTTCATGGATGGCTCGGACGGGCTGGCCGGCGGCATGGCGCTGTCCGGCTTCGGCGCCTGCGCGCTGGCGGCCGCGACCGCCGGAGAGGCCGAACTTGCCGTGCCGGCCGCTGCACTGGCCGGCGGTGCCGCCGGCTTCCTAGTGTTCAATCTGCACCCGGCAAGGGTGTTCATGGGCGACGCCGGCTCCATCCCGCTCGGCTTCCTGGCCGCGGCGCTGGGGCTGGAGGGCGTGTTGCGCGGTACGTGGCCGGCCTGGTTCGTGCCGGTCGTGTTCGCACCCTTCATCGCGGACGCCAGCGTCACGCTGGCGCGTCGCATGCTGCGTGGCGAACGCTTCTGGCAGGCCCATCGCGAACATTTCTACCAGCGGCTGGTACGCTCGGGGTTTGGCCATGCGCGTACCGCGTGGTTCGCCTACGCGCTGATGGCGGCATGCGCGATCTGCGCACTGCTGGCCCGTGCGCAGGCCGGCGTCTGGACGCCTGCCCTGCTGGCGACACCAGTGGCGCTGCTGCTGGCGGCCGGCGTCTGGATCGATCGCCGCTGGCGCGCCTGGAACGACACTCAGGACACTCGATGAACCGCAACATCCGTTCGCTGCTGGTGTATGCATTCGACCTGCTGGCGATGGTGATCGCCTGGGTCGGCGGCTATCTGCTGCGCTTCAACTTCGTCTGGCCGCACCAGTACACCGAACTCATCGTCAGCGGCGGCATCATCCTGCTGCCGCTGCACGCCATCATCTGTCGCTGGGCCGGCCTGTATCTGGGCATGTGGGTATTCGCCAGCCTGCCCGACCTGCGACGCGTGCTGAAGGCCGTCGGGGCGTCGACGCTGATGCTGGGGCTGATGATGCTGCTGTACCGGCCGGGACCGCTGCTCATCCCGCGCTCGCTGCTGGTGCTCTATCCGCTGCTGCTGCTCATCGTGATGGGCGGTGGGCGGGTGGCCTACCGGATGTGGAAGGAACACCGCCTGTACGGCGGGCTGATCGCTCAGGGCAGGCCGGTCGTCGTCGTCGGTGCCGGTCGCGGTGGTTCGATACTGGTGAAGGAACTCGAACGCAGTCCCGACTGGCGGGTGGTCGGTCTGGTCGATGACGATCCGCTCAAGTGGGGGCGCGAACTGGCCGGACATACGGTCCATGGGCCGGTGTCCAGCCTGCCGGAGGTGCTGCAGGCGGAAAAGGCGCGACACGTCATCCTGGCGATGCCGTCAGCGGCGCGCGCCAGCATCCGTGCCGCCACCGACCTGGCGGCCGCGGCGGGCGCCGAGGTGTTCACCGTGCCGGGCATCGAGGATGTCATGTCCGGCAAGGTGTCTATCGAGGCGCTGCGCAAGGTCGAGATCGAGGATCTGCTCGGTCGCGAAGCGGTGCAGCTGGACAACGACGGTCTGCAGCACCTGATCGCCGGGCGCACCGTGCTGGTCAGCGGTGCGGGCGGCTCGATCGGCAGCGAACTGTGCGTGCAGATCGCCCGGCTGAAGCCGGCGACGCTGGTGCTGTTCGAATCTTCGGAATTCGCGCTCTACCGCATCGAGCAGAAGCTGCAGGCGCTGTATCCGGGGCTCACGCTGCGCTGCCTGGTCGGCGACGTGAAGGATGCGCCGCGGATGCGCGCCGTGCTGCAGCAGGCCCAGCCGCAGGTGGTGTTCCATGCGGCGGCCTACAAGCACGTACCGCTGATGGAGAGCGACAACGCCGCCGAGGCGCTGCGCAACAACACGCTGGGTACGCTGGTGATCGCGCGTGCGGCCGTGGCGGCGGGCGTCGAGCGTTTCGTCATGGTGTCCACCGACAAGGCGGTGAATCCGACCAACGTGATGGGAGCGAGCAAGCGGCTGGCCGAAATGGTGTGCCAGGCGATGCAGGGGGCGGGCGGCACGCGTTTCGTCTGCGTGCGTTTCGGTAACGTGCTCGGCTCCTCCGGCAGCGTGATTCCGCTGTTCCAGGAGCAGATCGCCCGCGGCGGTCCGGTCACCGTCACCCATCCGGACATCATCCGCTACTTCATGTCCATCCCCGAGGCGGCACAGCTGGTGCTGCAGGCGGCGCTGATGGGCGAGGGCGGCGAAATATTCGTCCTCGACATGGGCGAGCCGGTGCGCATCGCCGATCTGGCGCGCGACATGATCCGGCTGTCCGGGGCGTCCGAAGCGGACATCAAGATCGAATTCACCGGACTGCGGCCCGGTGAAAAGCTGTACGAGGAACTGCTGGCCAGCGACGAAACCACGCGGCCGACGCACCACCCCAAGGTGCGCATCGCGCGCGCGCGTTCGGTCGATGACGAGCTCTGGCTGGCGCGGCTTGAGCGCTGGCTCACCGCCGGGCTGCCGGCCGATCCGCCGGTCCTGCGCGGTGAACTGACGCAGTGGGTGCCCGAATATGCGCCGCAGAACGACGGCCCGGCGCCGTTGCCGTCCGCACCCACGTCGGGCGAACGCGTGAGCGGCGCATGAGCACCTGGGCGATTGGCGATCTGCAGGGCTGTTTCGACCCGCTCGAAACCCTGCTCGAGCGCTGCGGCTTCGATCGCCGTCGTGATCGGCTGTGGTTTGTCGGCGATCTGGTCAATCGTGGTCCGAAGTCGCTGGAAACCCTGCGTTTCGTGCGCGATCTCGGCGACGCTGCGGTGACCGTGCTCGGCAACCACGACCTGTCGCTGCTGATGATCGCCGCCGGTCACGGCAAGCAGCACCGGCTGGACACCTTCCACCACGTACTCGATGCGCCTGACCGCGACGAGTTGCTGGCCTGGTTGCGCGAGCGGCCGATGATGCACATCGAAGGCGGGTTCGCGATGGTGCATGCGGGCCTGCTGCCGCAGTGGGACGTGGTGCAGGCGATGCTGCTGGCGCGCGAGGTCGAGGACGCGCTGCGCGGGCCGCAGCACGACGAGTTCATGCACCGCATGTGGGGCAGCGAGCCGGCCGCCTGGAGCGACACGCTGACCGGCTGGGACCGCCTGCGCGTCATCGTCAATGCGCTCACGCGGATGCGCTTCTGCACGCCGGCCGGTCACATGGAGTTCTTCAGCAAGGGCTCGCCGGACGAGCCGCCGCCGGGACACCTGCCGTGGTTCGACGTCGAGGCTGCGCGCTGGCGTACGCACACCGTGGTGTGCGGCCACTGGTCGGCGCTGGGCTATCGCCGCGCTGCCAATCTGATCGCGCTGGACTCGGGTTGCCTGTGGGGGGGCGAGCTTACCGCGGTGCGGCTTGAGGACCATGCCGTGGTGCAGGTGCCTTGCGAGCGCTGCGCCCGCTTCTGATCTGCGCAGTCCGCCGTGCCGGCATCCCGGTTCAAGCCGGTTGCAGCGCTTAGAATGCCGCCAAGGGAGAATTCAAACGATGATCGGCCTGTTTCTGATTACGCACAGCAGCTATGGCGAGTCGCTGATCCAGTGCGCCTGCCACGTGCTCAACACGCGGCCGGCGCAGATCGCGCAGCTCGGCGTGTCCGGGCAGGACGATCCGCTGGACCTGCTGCCGCTGGCGCGGCGGATGATGTCCGTCGTCGACAGCGGTGAAGGCGTGCTGCTGCTGACCGACATCTTCGGCGCCACGCCATCCAATCTGGCGCTCAAGCTGTGCGTGCCGGACAAGGTCGAGGCGGTGTCCGGCGTCAATCTGCCCATGCTGCTGCGCACGCTGACCTATCGCGAGCGCGAGACGCTGCACGGGCTGGTCAACAAGGCGGTCAGCGGTGGCCGCGACGGAGTGATGGCGATGAAGGTGGGGCGCGATGCCAAGACGTGAGATCGAGATCACCAACAAGCTGGGCCTGCACGCGCGCGCCTCGGCCAAGCTGACCCAGATCGCCAGCCGCCACGGCTGCGAGGTGTGGCTGGAGCGCAACGGGCGACGCATCAATGCGAAGAGCATCATGGGCGTCATGATGCTGGCGGCCGCCAAGGGCTCGGTCATCGTCATCGAGACCGAAGGCGCCGACGCCGACGCTGCCATGGCTGCACTGGTCGCGCTGATCGAGGACAAGTTCGGCGAGGGCGAGTAAGTGACCTTTACGCTGCACGGTCTCGCCGTTTCCGGCGGCATCGCGATCGGTCACGCCTATCTGGTGTCGCACGCGACGCTCGAGGTGGCCCACTATTCGCTGCCGCCGCGCAAGGTCGATGACGAAGTGGTCCGACTGGGCCGCGCCTTCGACGCGGTGCGCACCGAACTGGCCGAGCTGCGCAGCGGCCTGCTGAACGACGGCACCGAGGCGCGCGGCGAACTGCTCGCTTTCGTCGACCTGCACAGCATGATTCTCGACGATCCGCTGCTGCTCGACGAGGCCGGTGAGTACATCCGCAGCCGCCGCTGCAACGCCGAGTGGGCGATCAAGCGGCAGATGGATCGTCTGGTCGAGCAGTTCGAACAGATCGACGACGCCTACCTGCGCAGCCGCAGCGCCGACGTGGTGCAGGTGGTCGAGCGCGTGATCAAGGCGCTGGCCGGCAAGCGCAATCGCGTCAGTACCCGCCGGCGCGACACCGACAGCATCGTCGTCGCGCACGACCTGTCGCCGGCCGACACCATACAGTTCAAGGCGCAGCGCATCGCAGCCTTCGTGACCGACCTCGGCGGTGCCACCTCGCACACCGCCATTGTCGCCCGCAGCCTGGCGATTCCCGCGCTGGTCGGCATGCATCAGGCGCGCCGGCTGATCCAGGACGACGACATGCTCATCGTCGACGGCGTGCGCGGCGTGCTCATCATCAATCCGGACGAGCGCATCCTCGACGAATACCGGTTGCGTGCGCGCGAGATCGAGATCGAGCGCTCGAAACTGAAGCGCCTGACCGGCGCCGTCGCCACCACGCTCGACGGCGAGGCGGTGCAGCTGTTCGCCAACATCGAACTGCCACAGGACGTCGAACAGGTGCGCGAAGTCGAAGCCGATGGCATCGGTCTGTTCCGCACTGAGTTCATGTTCCTGAACCGCGACGACCTGCCGGACGAGGACGAGCAGTTCGAGGCCTACCGCAGCGTGGTGCAGGCGATGAAGGGCAAGCCGGTCACCTTGCGTACGCTGGACATCGGCGCCGACAAGGCGCTGCGTGGCGCCGAGCGCAGCGAAGCAAACCCGGCGCTGGGCCTGCGCGCGATCCGCTACTGCCTGGCCGAACCGCGCATGTTCGTCACCCAGCTGCGCGCCATCCTGCGCGCCGCGCACTACGGCAAGGTGCGCATCATGCTGCCCATGGTGGCTTTCCAGCACGAGATCGAATCGGCGCTTGCGATGGTCGCGCTGGCCAAGCAGCAGCTGCGCGAGGCGAACCGCAAGTTCGACGACCGTGTCGAGATCGGCGCCATGGTCGAGATCCCGGCTGCGGCGCTGGCGCTCGGCACGCTGATGAACCACTTCAGCTTCCTGTCCATCGGCACCAATGACCTGATTCAGTACACGCTGGCGATCGACCGCGCCGACGAGGCGGTGGCGCATCTTTACGACCCGCTGCATCCGGCCGTGCTGCGCCTGGTGCAGCAGGTGATCGCGCAGGCGAAGCGGGCCGGCATGCCGGTGGCGGTGTGCGGTGAGATGGCCGGCGAACCGCAGTTCGCACGCCTGCTGCTGGGCATGGGTCTGCGCCAGTTCTCGATGCATCCGTCGCAGCTGCTGGAGGTGAAGCGCGAGGTGCTGCGCTGCGATTGCGGCGACATCGCGCCGCGCGTGATCAAGCTGCTGCGTTCTGACGACCCGATCCGCATCCGCGAGCAACTCGAGCGCATCAACGTCGGCAGCGGCATCGTGCAGTGAGCGGCATGCGCATCCTGGGCATCGATCCCGGCCTGCGCATCACCGGCTTCGGCGTGCTCGAAGCCGAGGGTGCGAAGTTGCGTTACGTCGCCAGCGGCCGCATCACCTCGAACGAACGCGAGCCCTTGCCGTCGCGCATCGCCACGCTGTTCGCCGGTATCCGCGAGGTGGTCGACACCTGGCAGCCGACGCACGCGGCGGTGGAAATCGTCTTCGTGAACGTGAACCCGCAATCGACGCTGCTGCTCGGTCAGGCGCGCGGCGCCGCGCTGTCGGCGCTGACCGCCACCGGCCTGCCGGTCGCCGAGTACACTGCGTTGCAGGTGAAGCAGGCGGTGGTCGGGCACGGCAAGGCCAACAAGGAGCAGGTGCAGTACATGGTGGCCCGCTTGCTGGCGCTGGCCGCCGCGCCCGGCACCGACGCCGCCGACGCGCTGGCCTGCGCCATCTGCCACGCGCACGCTGCGCGCGGCATGGGCGCCATCGGCGGCCCCGGCGCGCGCCGTCGCGGCGGGCGTATCATCGCCCGTCGTCCGGCCTGACCGCATCCCTCGCGGCAAGCGCCTTCAGTCTCCCGGAGTTTTCATGATCGGTCGCCTCACCGGCTCGCTGCTGGAAAAGAATCCGCCGCGCATCCTGCTCGACGTGCAGGGTGTGGGTTATGAAGTCGATGTGCCGATGAGCACCTTCTACAATCTGCCTGCCATCGGTGAGCGGGTGACCCTGCACACGCATTTCGTCGTCCGCGAGGACGGGCACTTCCTGTTCGGCTTCGGTGCGCCGTCCGAGCTGGCGGCCTTCCGCCAGCTGGTGAAGATCAGCGGCATCGGCCCGCGCATGGCGCTGGCCGTGCTGTCCGGCATGTCGGTCGATGAACTGGCGCGCGTGGTGGCGATGCAGGAGGCGGGGCGGCTGACCAAGATCCCGGGCATCGGCAAGAAGACGGCCGAGCGGCTGCTGCTGGAGCTGCGCGACAAGCTGATGCCCACCGCGTCGCTGGCCGCCGCGGTCGCGCCCGATGCCGGCGCCGACATCCTGAACGCGCTGATGGCGCTCGGCTACAGCGACCGCGAGGCGCAAGCGGCGCTGAAGACGCTGCCGGAAGGCGTCAGCGTGTCGGATGGCATCCGCCAGGCCTTGAAGGCGCTGTCGAAGGCCTGATACGACAGGGATTCACCCGTGGCAGTGGCGGGCCGCCCGCTTCGATCAGGGCTGCTATCGCGAGCAAGCTCGCTCCCACCGGGAAAAGACCGGCTCCGACGGCAGGTCGGCGGGTTATTGCCGGAACGCTGTCGGCTGCGCGGTCTTCCGAACCGGAACTCAGAACTCCAGCGTATCGGCGAACTTCAGCGCCGACAGCTGGGCGCGATTGACGGCGTCGGCACTCAGGCCGAGTGCGTGCGTCAATTCCGACAGCGCGTCGGCCGAGGCGTCCTCGCAGGCGCGGGCCAGTTTCAGGAAGGGCGTGTAGGCGCCGTCCTGGCCGAGCAGGGCGTCGCTGATGCGGTCCGGCAGCGACATTTCCTCCAGCACCTTGTCCATCGGCGCGCCGAGCAGGCGGTCGAGCAGCGAAAAGGCGCCGGTGATGAACAGGTTGTCGTGTTCCTCGCGCGGGAAGAACTCGGCGCCCAGCACTTCCATCAGCCGGCCGCGGGCGATCGCCGCCTGCATCAGCGCCGGCGCCGACGGGTCCTTGCCGGCGGTCACCAGCAGCAGCGACAGCCACTTGTTCAGCTTTTCGTAGCCGAGGATGACCACGGCGTGGCGGAAGGACTGCACCTGGCACATCAGGCCGAAGCCCGCCGAGTTGATGTAGCGCAGCAGCTTGAAGGACAGCGCCACGTCCTGCTTCATCGCGTCCTCGATCTGTTTGGGGTCGGCGTTGCGGCGGACCAGGTTCAGCACGCGCACGATCTGTGCATGCGCCGGCGCGAGCTTCTTCGCCGTCGTCTGGCCGGCCTTGAAGAACCAGCCGGCGGCACCGCCGTAACCGGCCTTGATCGCGGCATCGAAAGCGGCCGGCTCGTCGATGCCGGTGGCGATCAGGATGCCCGGCACGCGGATGGTGACCGGCTGCACGCGGGCGTCGGCCATCACGAAGCGGAAGGCGAGGCCGGCAGGGATTTCAGTCCCGGCCTTGTAATCGGACAGCACCAGCGGAAGGCCGGACTGCGCCAGTTGCGACACCGCCTGTGCGGTCACCGGGTCGGCCAGCGAGGGCGCGGCGACCTCCAGCATGGCGCCTTCCGGCGCGATCCAGTCGGCCAGCGTGGCGTCCGGCCGGCAGCCGGCGAGGCCGACAAAGACCGGGCGCGCCAGCGGCCAGTCATCGCCGATCGATTCGAGCGCGGCCACCGCCGTCGCGCAGTCCGGTGCGTGCACGCGCAGCCGTGTGGCAGTGATCGCCCGCTGCTTGTTGACCACCGGTTCCCGGGTGAAGAAAACGTCCTGGTCCATTACGTCGATTACGTTGAATAGGTGAAGGAGTCAGCGTGAAAGTGTTCTATCGGCAGACGGCACTGGCGGGTGAAGTCCTCCTTCGCCGCATCGATCATCGCCGGGCCGCCACAGGCATAGACCTGGTGACCCGACAGGTCGGGCAGATCGGCCATGACGACCTGATGGACGAAGCCGGTGCGACCATCCCACTCGTCGCCGGCAGCCGGCTCCGACAGTACCGGCACGTAGCGGAAGCCGGGCAGGGCGCCGACCCAGCTCTGGGCCAGTTCGTGCATGTACAGGTCCTGTTTCGTGCGTGCGCCCCAGTACAGCGTGATCGGCTGCGTGTAGCCGATCTTGATCGCGTGTTCGATCACCGCCTTGATCGGCGCGAAACCCGTGCCACCGGCCAGCATGATCACTGGCCGCTCGACGTCCTCGCGCAGGAAGAAACTGCCGTGCGGGCCCTCGAAACGCAGGATGTCGCGTTCCTTCATCGCACCGAACACGTGGCCGGTGAAATGGCCGCCCGGCACCTCGCGGATATGCAGCGTGATGAATTCGTCGTCGTGCGGCGCGTTGGCGATCGAGAAGCTGCGGCGCTTGCCTTCCTTCAGCAGGAAGTCGATGTACTGGCCGGCCAGGAACTGCAGGCGTTCGTTGGCCGGCAGCTTCAGCTTGAGCAGCATCACGTCGGGTGCGAGTTTCTGCATTTCCTGCACGCGGGTGGGCAGGGTACGCACCGCGATGTCCTTCAGGCCGCCCACTTCGCGGCATTCCAGCTGCAGGTCCGAACAGGCGGTGGCGACGCAGAACAGCGCATAGCCCTGGGCCTTCTCGGCCTCGGTCAGCTTGGCGGCCTGGTACTTGCCGTAATCGACGGTGCCGGACAGCACCTTGCCCTTGCACGAACCGCAGGCGCCGTTGCGGCAGCCGTAGGGCAGGTTGAAGCCGGCGGCCAGGGCGGCGTCGAGCAGGCGGGTTTCGGAATCGGTGGTGAAGTGATGCTGGCTGGGCTGGAGCGTGACCTGATAGGACATGGCTGCGTGAGACAATCCGGTAATGAAGATGACGAGCAGACCGCGACGCGCCACCCCCGCAAACTGGTGCGGCGCCCGGTCAAGACTGCTGATTGTAGGCTGTGGCGACGTTGCGCGTCGCGCCCTGCCGTGGCTTGCCCGCCGGATACGCGTGCTGGCGCTGGTGCGCAGCGATGCCGCGGCGGCCGACTTGCGCCCGCTGGGCGTGCGCTGCGTGCGCGCCGACCTCGATGAGCGGCGCAGCCTTCTGCGCGTCGCCGCGCTCGCCAGCCGGGTGTGGCATTTCGCGCCGCCGCCGAATTCGGGGTCGGCGACCGACCCGCGCAGCCGGGCGCTGGTCGACGCGCTGGCGCGCGCCGGTCGTGTGCGTCGGTTCTGTTACATCAGCACCAGCGGCGTGTACGGCGACTGCGGCGGTGCCCTCGTGCCGGAGAGCCGGCCGTTGCGGCCGGCCAGCGCCCGCGGCAAGCGACGGGTCGATGCCGAGCGCGCCGTGCGCACGCTGGCGCGGCGTGGCGTTGCCGTATCCATCCTGCGTGCGCCCGGCATCTACGGGCCGGACCGCCTGCCGCTTGAGCGCCTGCAGCGCGGTGATCCGGTGCTGCAGACCGACGACGACGTGCACACCAATCACATCGACGCCGGAGATCTCGCCCGCCTGGCCTGGGCCGCGCTGCACCGCGCCCGCGGCGGCCGTACCTTCAATGCCAGCGACGACACCCGGCTGAAGATGGCCGACTATTTCGACCGCGTCGCCGACGCCTTCGCGCTGCCGCGCCCGCCGCGCGTCACGCGCGCCGAGGCGGCGCAGAAGCTGTCGCCGATGACGCTTTCCTTCATGGGTGAGTCGCGCGTGCTCGACAACCGCCGCATGAAGCGCGAACTGCGCGTCCGGCTGGCGCGGCCCGACGTCGACGCCGTGCTCGCCGCCGCACTGAATTCTCCTTCCACGACCTCCTGACCCTGTCGACCATGCAAAGCAGTTACCTCTGGGCCAAGGCCCTGCACATCGTTTTCGTCACCAGCTGGTTTGCCGGCCTGTTCTACCTGCCGCGCATCTTCGTCAATCTGGCCATGCTCGGGCCGGACGAAACCGCGGTGCGCGACCGCCTGCTGCTGATGTCGCGCAAGCTGCTGCGCTTCATGGGCCCGCTGGCCGGGCTGGCGGTCGGCTTCGGCCTCTGGCTGTGGCTGGGCGAAGGCATTTCCGGCGGCTGGATGCACGCCAAGCTCACGCTGGTGCTGCTGCTGGTCGGCTACCACCACTACTGCGCCCGCCTGCTGCGGGACTTCGAAGCCGGGCGGAACACGCGCAGCCACGTCTGGTACCGCTGGTTCAACGAAGCGCCGGTGCTGGTGCTGTTCCTGGTCGTCATCCTCGTCGTGTTGAAGCCTTTCTGAACCATGAACACTCCGAATTCTCCGAAGCCCGGCGTGCGCGCCGTCCGTCGCGTCGTGCGCGAAGAGCCTGAGCTGCAGTCGGGCCAGCATTTTTTCTCGCCCTGTCCGCGCGGCCTCGAACCGGTGCTGGCCGACGAGCTGACGCGGCTCGGTGCGGCCGACGTCAAAGTCGTGCCGGGCGGCGTCGGCTTCACCGGCGACTGGAAGCTGGCCTACACCGTCAACCTGGAAAGCCGCATCGCCACCCGCGTGCTGTGGCGTGTCGGCCAGGGGCCGTACCGTAAGGAAGACGACATCTTCAAGCTGGCCTACGGCCTGCCCTGGGAGCGCTGGTTCAGCCCGAAACGCACGCTGCGCGTCTACACGACCGCGGTGCGCTCGCCGCTGAAGAGCGTCGATTTCGTGACGCTGCGGGTGAAGGACGCGATCTGCGACCGCATGCGCGAACAGACCCGGCAGCGGCCCAGCATCGACACCGCCAATCCGGACGTGCGCGCCCACGTCTTCCTGACCGACCGCGAAGCCACGCTCTACCTCGATACCTCGGGCGAGCCGCTGTACAAGCGCGGCTTCAAGGTGGCCGCGGTGGAAGCGCCGATCAAGGAAAACCTCGCCGCCGGCATCATCATGCTGTCCGGCTGGGACAGGGTGGAGCCCTTCTTCGACCCGATGTGCGGCAGCGGCACCTTCCTGATCGAAGCGGCGCAGATGGCGCTCGACATCGCGCCCGGCCTCGGCCGCAGCTTCGCCTTCGAAAAGCTGACGCCGTTCAGCGCCGCGGTATGGACGACCATCCGTGACGCCGCCGCCGCGCGCGCCCAGCCGCCGCGCGAGCTGCCCATCTTCGGCTCCGACATTTCCGGCCGCGAGCTGGCGCGCACCAAGGAGAACCTGCAGGCGGCCAAGCTGCCCTGGGTGGTGAAGGTCGAGGGCGCCGACCTGCTGGACCGCGATCCGCCGGCCGACCACGGCGTCATGGTGACCAACCCGCCCTACGGCGTGCGGCTGGAAGACAAACCGGCGCTGGACGCCTTCTACCCGAAGCTGGGCGACCTGCTGAAGCAGCGCTACGCCGGCTGGCGCTGCCATTTCATCACCGCCGACCCGGACTTCCCCAAGCTGATCAAGCTGAAGGCGAGCCGGCGCACGCCGCTGTTCAATGGCGCGCTCGAATGCCGGCTGTTCGAGTACCGCATGGTCGAGGGCAGCCTGCGCACGCGCCGCGCCGGCACCGACGACGAACCGGGCAGCGCCGGGTCGGTCTGACCGGCAGGCAGCGCGTTTGCGCCGATCCGGAGGAGAAGCCATGAAACGCATGCTGTGCGCGCTGCTCGGTGCGCTCACACTGTCTGCCGGCGCGCATGCCGGACAGGAGCCGGCGAACACGCAGGACTGGATCGTCGCCGGCCGGCTCGGCCTGATGCAGTTCATCGTCGTGCCCGAAGCGTCGGCGCGCGACCGCGCCTACTACAACCGCGTGATCGAACAGAGCTGCGACAAGGAAGAAACCTGCTTCCTGCGCTTCTTCACCAACAGCAGCGGTGCCGTCCCGGCTGTGCCGCTGCCGGACGCCATCCTGGCCGAGCCGACCGCGATGTTCCAGCGCTCGATCAAGCAGGCGCGCGAACAGTTCCAGTGGAGCTGCCGGCTCGGGCTGGCCGAGGCGAACTGCTTCTGACCGAGTCGGTCTTTCGCGTGCGAAGCGATAGTTTTTGCGCCGCAGCACGCCCTTGATGCACGTCAATCCCCTATCCGTCGTGGGGGATTAGCGTGGCGACATGAGATGCCGCAACGGTTTCACGAGAACCGTCACGGCACCGGATGCCTACATTCATCAGGGAGAAAGACCATGAACACCTTCCGTTACGCAGTTGCAGCAGGCGCCTTGTCGCTCGCGCTCGGCAGCAGCCCGGCGATGGCCGATCCGTCCAAGGATGCCGCCATGCTGAAGCTCGCCGCCAGCAGTGGCTGCACCGTCTGTCACAGCGTCGAGCCGTCAAACAAGGCGGACAAGCCGGTCGGCCCGCCGTGGCGCGACGTCGCCGCGCGCTACTACGGCATCAAGGACGCGCAGAAGCAGCTGGTGCAGACGGTGATGAAGGGCTCCAACCCCTACGACAGCCACTGGAAGGGCAAGGCTGCGGGTCTGGCGATGCCGCCCAATGCGGTGGCGATCAACGAAGCCGACGCCAGCAAGCTGGTCGGCTGGATCCTGTCGATGGACGTCCGCTGAAACTTGACTTGAACCCCGCACCCCCTTAAGGTGCGGGTCCGCGCCGATTTGAGCCTCCAGCTTGCGGGCGCGTTATAAATGCCGCTAAAGCGAGCTGCCCACGACCCGTCAGCACGCTTTCCGCGTCCGGCGGGTTTTTCGTTTCTGTCCCCTGCCTTTCGATGATCACGGGTCGCCGCTCCACGGAGAGACCGATGATTCGTCCAGACTGCACCGAACAGCTCAAGGCCCTGATGGCCCGCCGCATCCTGATCCTGGATGGCGCGATGGGCACCATGGTGCAGAAGCACCGGCTGGTCGAGGCCGACTACCGCGGCACGCGCTTCGCCGATCACCCGAAGGACCTCAAGGGCAATAACGATCTGCTGCTGTTGACGCGGCCGGACGTGATCCGCGGCATTCACGCGGCCTACCTCGAGGCCGGCGCGGACATCATCGAAACCAATACCTTCAACGCGACGGTGATTTCGCAGGCGGAATACGGCCTGGAAGCCATCGTGCACGAGCTGAACGTCGAAGGTGCGCGCATCGCGCGCGAGGCGTGCGACGAGTACACCGCAAAGAACCCGGACAAGCCGCGCTTCGTCGCCGGCGTTCTCGGCCCGACCTCGCGCACCTGTTCGCTGTCGCCGGACGTGAACGATCCGGGCTTCCGCAACGTGAGTTTCGACCAGCTGGTCGATGACTACGTCGCCGCCGCGCGCGGCCTGACCGAAGGCGGCGCCGACCTGCTGCTGATCGAGACGGTGTTCGACACGCTGAACGCGAAGGCGGCGGTGTTCGCGGTCGAGAAGTTCTTCGACGAGGTCGGCCGCCGCTGGCCGGTCATGATTTCCGGCACCATCACCGACGCCTCCGGCCGCACGCTGTCCGGCCAGACCGCCGAGGCGTTCTGGAATTCGCTGCGCCACGCCAATCCGATCTCCTTCGGCTTCAACTGCGCGCTCGGTCCGAAGGACATGCGCCAGCACGTCGAGGAACTGGCGCATCTGGCCGATACCCACGTGTCCGCCCACCCGAACGCCGGCCTGCCGAACGCCTTCGGCGAGTACGACGAAACGCCGGCCGACATGGTGAATCACCTGCGCGAATGGGCGCAGTCCGGCTTCCTGAACATCGTCGGCGGCTGCTGCGGCACCACGCCCGACCACATCCGCGCCTTCGCCGAGGCGATGGAAGGCATGCCGCCGCGTGCAGTGCCGGAGATCGAGCGCAAGCTGCGCCTGTCCGGGCTGGAAGCGTTCAATGTCGGCGCCGACTCGCTGTTCGTGAACGTGGGCGAGCGTACCAACGTGACCGGCTCGCGCGCCTTCGCGAAAATGATTCTGGAATCGCGCTTCGACGACGCGCTGGCGGTGGCCCGCCAGCAGGTCGAGAACGGCGCCCAGGTCATCGACATCAATATGGACGAGGCGATGCTGGATTCGGTCGCCGCGATGGAGCGCTTCCTCAAGCTCATCGCCTCCGAGCCGGACATTTCGCGCGTGCCCATCATGCTCGACTCGTCGAAGTGGAGCGTGATCGAAGCCGGCCTGAAGTGCATCCAGGGCAAGGGCGTCATCAACTCGATCTCGATGAAGGAAGGCGAGGCCGAATTCCTGCGCCAGGCGAAGCTCGCACGCCGCTACGGCGCGGCGGTCATCGTGATGGCTTTCGACGAGAAGGGCCAGGCCGACACCTATCAGCGCAAGACGGAAATCTGCCAGCGCGCCTACACGCTGCTGACCGAACAGGTCGGCTTCCCGCCGGAAGACATCATCTTCGATCCGAACATCTTCGCCATCGCCACCGGCATCGCCGAGCACGACAACTACGCGGTCGATTACATCGAAGCGGTGGGCTGGATACACAAGAATCTGCCGTACGCGAAGACTTCGGGCGGCGTGTCCAACGTGAGCTTCTCCTTCCGCGGCAACGACCCGGTGCGCGAGGCCATCCACACGGTGTTCCTGTACCACGCGATCCGCAACGGCCTGTCGATGGGCATCGTGAACGCCGGCCAGCTCGGCGTGTACGAAGACATCCCGCAGCCGCTGCGCGACAAGGTCGAGGACGTGGTGCTGAACCGCCACCCCGGTGCCGGCGACGCGCTGGTCGAGTTCGCGATCACGGTGAAGGGACAGGCCAAGGAATCGACGCAGGATCTGGCCTGGCGCGAATGGCCGGTCGAGAAGCGCCTCGAGCACGCGCTGGTCAAGGGCATCACCGAATTCGTCGTCGAGGACACCGAAGAGGTGCGCGCGCGGCTGGAAGCCGAAGGCAAGCCGCCGCTGGCGGTGATCGAAGGCCCGCTGATGGCCGGCATGAACCATGTCGGCGACCTGTTCGGCGCCGGCAAGATGTTCCTGCCGCAGGTGGTGAAATCGGCGCGCGTGATGAAGCAGGCGGTGGCGCATCTGCAGCCCTATATCGAGGCGTCGAAGAAGGTCGGCGAAACCAAGGGCCGCGTCGTCATGGCGACGGTGAAGGGCGACGTGCACGACATCGGCAAGAACATCGTCGGCGTGGTGCTCGGCTGCAACGGCTACGACGTGATCGATCTCGGCGTCATGGTTTCGTGCGACCGCATCCTGCAGACCGCACGCGAGCATAAGGCCGACATCATCGGCCTGTCGGGCCTGATCACGCCGTCGCTGGAAGAGATGAGCCACGTCGCGTCGGAAATGACGCGCGAGGGCTTCGACATTCCGCTGCTGATCGGCGGCGCCACCACATCGCGTGCGCACACCGCGATCAAGATCGCGCCGCATTACGCATCTCCGGTGGTGTATGTGCCGGACGCCTCGCGCGCCGTCGGCGTCGCCACCAGCCTGCTGTCGAAGGATCAGCGCGCGGCCTATGCCGAAGAAGTGGCGGCAGACTACGCGAAGATCCGCGAACAGCATGCGGCCAAGAAGGGCCAGAAGCTGGTGTCGCTGAACGACGCGCGCGACAACGCCTACTGCTGCGGCTGGGGCAGCGAGGTGATCCCCGAGCCGCCGCAGAAGATCGGCCGTCAGGTGATCGAGGACCAGGACCTGTCGGCGCTGGTCGACTACATCGACTGGGGTCCGTTCTTCCAGACCTGGGAACTGTCGGGCCCGTACCCGGCCATCCTCGACGACGAGATCGTCGGCGAGGAGGCGCGCAAGCTGCTCGCCGATGCGCAGGCCATGCTGCAGCAGGTGATAGCCGGCAAGTGGCTCACCGCGCGCGCCGTGTATGGCATCTGGCCGGCCAACAGCCGCGGCGACGACATCGAGTTCTATTCCGACGAAACGCGCCTGAACACCGCGATGACCTGGCACAACCTGCGTCAGCAGCACGAGCGCCCGGCCGGCAAGCCGCACTACTGCCTGTCCGATTTCGTTGCGCCCCGTGCCAGTGGCGTGGCCGACTGGGCGGGTGCTTTCGTGGTGACTGCCGGCATCGGCATTGAAACCAAGCTGGCCGAGTTCGAGAGGACGCACGACGACTACAGCAGCATCATGCTGAAGGCGCTGGCCGACCGTCTGGCCGAAGCCTTCGCCGAGTACCTGCACGCAAAGGTGCGGCGCGAGGACTGGGGCTATGCGCGCGACGAACAGCTCGACAATGCAGCGCTGATCGCCGAGAAGTACCGCGGCATCCGCCCGGCGCCGGGTTATCCGGCCTGCCCGGACCACACCGAGAAGGGCGACCTGTTCCGCCTGCTCGACGCGGAAGCCGCGATCGGCGTGTCGCTGACCGAGAGCTACGCCATGCTGCCGACGGCGGCGGTGAGCGGCTTCTACCTCGCCCACCCGGACGCGCAGTACTTCGCGATCACCAAGGTCGGTGCCGATCAGGTGGCCGATCTGGCCGCGCGCAAGGGTATGCCCGAGCCCATCATGAAGCGCTGGCTGGCGCCGGTGATCTGACGCGGGCGGGGCCAGCCCCCGCCTTGCGGAACCCCTGCCGTGGGCGGCTGTCGGTCCAGCATGCCGACAGAGCCGGCGCGCCTTCGCGGCGCCGCCGCCATCGGCCATTCACAGGGAGACAACAATGACGAGCTACCTCGAGCTCATGGAGGCCTTCGACCATTACCCGCCGGAGCTGCGCGCGCTGATCGGCATCGCGCTGATCGCGCTGCTGGCCTGGGTGGCCAACTGGGTGGTCAAGAAGGTACTGCTGCGCCTCCTGTCGCGCGCGCTGCGCATGCTGCCGGTGGCCGAGGGGCAGACGGCTTTCGATGACACGGTCGTGCGCCGCCTGTCCAATGTCGTGCCGGCGCTGATCGTGCACAACGGCATCGCGCTGCTGCCCGACATGCCGCCGACCGCGGTCACCGTGGTGCAGAACGTCGCCGGCGCCTTCATGGTGCTCACCGTCGCGCTCGCGATCGGTGCGCTGCTCAGCTGGCTGAACGCGCTGTACGAGCGGCGGCCCGGTGCCCACCTGAAGCCGATCAAGGGCTATATCCAGGTGGTGAAAATATTGCTGTACGCGGTCGCCGCCATCCTGATGGTGGCAGCGCTGATCGACCGCTCGCCGCTCATCCTGCTGTCCGGTCTTGGTGCGATGGCCGCGGTGCTGATGCTGGTGTTCCAGGACACGCTGCTGTCGCTGGTGGCCAGCGTGCAGATTTCGTCGAACGACATCGTGCGCGTCGGCGACTGGATCGAAATGCCGCAGCTCAATGCCGACGGCGACGTGATCGATATCGCGCTGCACACGGTGAAGGTGCAGAACTGGGACAAGACCATCACCACGATCCCGACCAAGCGCTTCATCACCGACCCGTTCAAGAACTGGCGGGGCATGAAGGAAGCTGGCGGTCGTCGCATCAAGCGCAGCCTGCTGCTCGACCAGCAGAGCGTGCGCTTCCTGTCCGACGAGGAGCGACGCGGGCTGACACGCTTTGCGCTGCTCGAAGACTACCTCGGTGAGAAGCAGCGCGAGATCGACGACTGGAACCGTCAGCTCGAAGCGCGCGGCAAGGCGCCGGTCAATCATCGCCGCATCACCAATATCGGTTGCTTCCGCGCCTACGTGGAGCGCTTCCTGCGCGCGCATCCGGGCATACACCGCGACATGACGCTGCTGGTGCGTCAGCTCGCACCGACGCCGGACGGCCTGCCGCTGGAGATCTACTGCTTCACCCATACGACCATGTGGGCTGAGTACGAAGGCATACAGTCCGACATCTTCGACCACCTGCTGGCCATCCTGCCGGAGTTCGGCCTGCGCGTAAGCCAGCATCCGATCGGTGTGGATCTGCGCGAGATCGGTCGCGGTCTTGCTGCGGGACACCGGTCAGAGCTGCGCGCAGCGTCGTGAGACGGCGCGCGGGTGTCACAACGCCGTCAGGTGCCGACGCGCATTTCACTTTCTGAGGCTTTGCAGTGCCGATGCATCCGATCATCCGCCCGATGCGCGCCGACGATGTCGACGCCGTGCTTGCGCTGCAGGCAATCGCCTATGCCGATGCGGCCTTCGAACCGGAGGGCGCTGCCGTCTATCTGAACCGCATGAGCCTGGCGCCGGATCTTTGCCTGGTCGCGCAGTCAGCGGCCGGCGATCTGCTCGGCTATCTGGTTTCGCATCCGTGGCATGACGGCAAGCCACCGGCGCTGAACACCCAACTTTCTGCGCTGCCGGTGCCGGCGACGCGCTGGTATCTGCATGACTGCGCGGTGGCCAAGTCGGTCCGCGGCAGCGGCGTGGCGGCCGCGCTGTACGAGGCGGCGCACGATGCGGCGGTATGCCGCGGACTTCGCTGTGCCGCCCTGGTGGCGGTCGGCGATGCCGCCGGCTACTGGGCGCAGCGCGGCTACCGACCGGCGCTTGGGACTGTGCCTGTGCAGGCGCTTGCAAGCTATGGCGAAGGCGCCTGCTACATGACCCGCGTGCTCGACTGAGGCGCAACGCAGACAAGCTTCTCGGGTTTCTGTGGGAGCGGTCTTCCGGCCCCGACAGTGACCAGTGCCGGAGCCTGCGGTCCGCCGAGGCCGCATCGCGACCGGAGGTCGCTCCCACAAAAAGCACTTCCTGAAAAGGCGGTCGGAGCCGGGGTCCTGTGGGAGCGAGCTTGCTCGCGATTGCGGCATGGATCGAAGCCGGCGGCCCGCCAACGCCGCATCGCGACCTGAGGTCGCTCCCACCAAAAGCACGTCCGCCCCGTCGATGGAGCCGGGGTCAGGGTTCCTGCGTGCGTCCCTTTGACCGCGACAAGACGCGCTCAGCGCCCAGGCAGCAGCGCCTGTCTTTCCTGCGGCGTCAGCGTGAGCGCGAGGTATACGCGCAGCGCCGCGTACGCATCGTTGGCGGCATAGAACTTCTGCGCATCGCTCAGGCGGGGCAGCGACCAGTTGGTGGTGGTCACCGATTTCGACTTGCGGAAATTGCGGTCCAGCACCAGGCCGACGGCGGCGCGTGCGCCCAGCGAGTTGTTGTAGCCCCGACGGCGGAACAGGTGATCGAGGTCGAGCACCGACTGCAGCGTGGCGCCGAGTTTCGCGTGGATCTGGCTGCGGTCGGCGCTCAGGCCGAAGCCGATCTTCAGCACCGCCGGATCCTCCAGCAGCAGGGACGCCGCATCGCGACTGGCGCTGTCGTGCATCTGGAACAGGAAGGCGCGGTCGGGCAGCGCGAACTGCACGAGGTGCGGCCCGCTGCTCACTTCACCTGGCTTGAAGGTGGGTTTGGATTCGGTGTCGAAGCCGGCTTCGCCGGCTGCGCGGATCTCAGCGACCGCGGCAGCGACGGCGTCCTTCGTGTCGGGAATGACGATGTCTTTCAGCGTCAGTCCTTCGAACGGCTGCATCAGATCGGTTTCGGCCTTGCCCGGCCCGGTCTTTCTCATCGCGCGGGCAGGATGTCGAGCACCCGTTCCGGCGGTCGGCACAGCCGTGCGCCGACCGGCGTGGCGACGATGGGGCGGTTCAGCAGCACCGGGTGTTCGGCCATCGCAGCGATCAGCGCGTCGTCGTCGAGCGTCGGGTCGTCGAGGCCCAGTTCGCCGTACAGCGCTTCCTTGCTGCGCATCAGCTCGCGCACCGGCACGCCGCAGGCGGCGACCAGCGCACGCAGCGCCGCGGTCGACAGCGGGGTTTTCAGGTATTCGACGATCTGGGGCTCGAAGCCGCGTTCGCGTATCAGTTCGAGCGCGCCGCGCGAATTGCTGCATTTCGGGTTGTGATAGACGGTGATGACGCTCATGAGACCTGCCGTGATGTCGGAGCGTCGGGACGATAGCAGACTGCGTTCCGCGGCGCGCCGCGGAACGGCGGTCGCTCAGTTCGCCGGCAGCACCACCGGCACGCCCTGCTTCTTCACCATGAACACGGCGAAACGGGCGGGCGCCGTGCTGCTCAGGTTGCGCGCCTGCGTGTGGATGTCGTCCGGCTTTTCCTCGAACACGTCGCCCGGCTTGAGCCGGCGCTCGGGGCCGCCCGCCACCTGCATCAGCACTTCGCCCTCCAGCATGTAGACGAATGCATGCGCCCGGTGGCGGTGCGCCGGGCTGGCTTCGCCCGGCGCCAGCGTGACGACCAGCAGCACGCCTTCGTCCAGACCCGGCTGCAGCGGCTGGCTCAGGCGCTGCACGACACCGCCGCCGTGACCGGCTTCGTGCGCGAGAGCAGGCGGCGCGATGAACGCCAGCGACAGCAGCGCGGCGAACAGCGGCGCGCGGCGCATCATGACGCCCTCCGCTCGATCGGTTGCTGCATCGATACGGCGATGCGGTTCCAGGCGTTGATGGTGGCGACGGCGAAGGTCAGTTCGGCGATCTGTGCGTCGCTGAAGTGCTGCTTCAGCGCGTCGAACTGCGCGTCTTCAGGGGCGCCGTCGCCGATGCGGGTCAGCGTTTCCGCCCAGTCCAGCGCGGCGCGCTCGGCGTCGCTGAAGAAGCGGCATTCGCGCCAGCCGGCGACGACGTCCATGCGCTGGGCATCCTCGCCCAGCCCACGCAGCGCGGTGGCGTGCATGTCGAGGCAGAAGGCGCAACCATTCATCTGCGACACGCGCAGATAGACCAGCTCGACCAGCTTCTTGTCGAGCGCGCCACGGCCGATCTGGTCGGACAGGGCGTACAGGGTTTTGTAGGCTTCCGGCGCGAGGCGGAAGTAGGGCAGTCGCAGGCCGTGCATGAGAGCTTCTCCATGTGAGGGCGCAACGGAATCGATGCGCTCATGGACAAGACGACGACCGGCCGCCCGGTGTGACAGCCGCCTGTATCAGTCGATGCGGAAGCTGCCCAGCTTGTCCGGATTGAGCACGCCGTATAGGGCGCGCACGCGTTCGCCGTCGGTCACGATGGACAGCGTCGAGTGCAGCACGCCGTTGCGATAGCGCAGGATGGCCGGTTCGCCGTTGACCACGCCTTCGCGCCATTCGAGGGCGATGTCCCGATTGCGTGCAACGGCGTAGTAGAGCCAGGCGATGCGCGAAGCGCCGTACAGCGGCTTGAGCGTGGCCCAGGTCTTGCCACCGCCGTCGGATACGGCGATCGCGTCGTCCGCCAGCAGGCTTTCGATGTCGTCGCGCTTGCCCGACTGGGCGGCGGCCATGAAGCGGCGCAGCACGCGCAGATGGGCCGCGCGGTCGACGGTGAAGCGCGGCTGCTGCTCGCCCACCCGCGTCTTCGCGCGATGCACCAGCTGGCGGCAGGCCGCCTCGCTCTTGTCCAGCGCCTGTGCGACCTCGGGGTAGTCGTAGTCGAACACTTCGCGCAGCAGGAAGGCGGCGCGCTCGTCCGGGCTCAGGCGTTCGAGTACCGCGATGAAGGCGAACGACAGGTCGTCGGCCCGCTCCAGCCGCGATTCCGGCGTGATCAGGTCGTGTTCGGCCAGCGGTTCCGGCAGCCAGGGGCCGACGTAGTGCTGCGCTTCGGCCTTGCGCGCGCGCAGCCGGTCGATGCTGAGCCGGGTCACCGCGGTGACCAGCCAGGCTTCGGCGGAGCGCAGGTCTGCAGGGGCGGACTCGTGCCAGCGCAGCCAGGCGTCCTGCAATACGTCGTCGGCGTCGGCGCGCGAGCCGAGCATGCGGTAGGCGATGCCGGTCAGTCGCCGGCGGTGCTGGTCGAAGGTGTGGGTGCTCAAGGTCATGTGCAGGCGCCAGAGAGGAGTGGATACGCGTCGAAGACGCGCCCGCATCCGTCTTTGTGACAGCGCGGCCAAGCGAAGTCGGGGAAATTGTCCGCCCGTCGCACCGTCGCCTTCAATCCCCGCCCGGCGCCGGCCAGCTTTCGGCGAGGAAGTCGATGAAGCAGGCGATGCGCGCGGCCAGCGTGGTGTTGCGGTAATACACGGCATGCACCGGCTGGAAGCTCGGCACGCGCAGCGGTGCGAGCAGCTCGACCAGCCGGCCGCTGCGCCGGTCGTCCTCGGTCATGAAGTCCGACAGGCAGGCGATGCCTTCGCCGGCGAGCGCGAGCTGGCGCACCGTTTCGCCGCTGGACGCGGACAGCGACGGGCGGATCGCGCAGCCTTCACCGTCCGCCGTGCGCAGCGGCCAGGTGTTCAGATGGGCCGGCGCAGTGAAGCCGATCAGCCGGTGCGCGGCGAGCGCCGCCGCGTCGGCCGGTTCGCCGTGGACGGCCAGATAGGCCGGCGAGGCCAGCAGTCGCAGCATCGAGCGGCCGAGCAGACGCGCGTGCAGTGTCGAATCCGGCAGCGTGCCGATGCGCAGCGCAACGTCGGTGCGCTGCTCGATCAGGTCGGTGATGCGGTCGTTGCTGTGCAGCTCCAGTTCGATGTCCGGGTAGCGCGCGCGAAACGCGCCGACGCGCGGCACCAGCACGTGCAATACGAAGGGCGAGGCGGCGTCCACGCGCAACCGCCCGGCCGGGCGCTGGCGGCGGATGGCCATGCATTCCTCCGCCTCGGCCAGCGCGGCGACGATGCGCCGCGCGTGGTCGGCGAACAGCCGGCCCTCTTCGGTCAGGTCGATGCGTCGCGTCGTGCGCACGAGCAGCGTGCTGTCGAGCCTGCGTTCCAGCCGTGCCAGCGCACGGCTGACGCCGGACACCGTCTGCCCCAGCTGTTCTGCGGCCGCGGTCAGCGAGCCGCCATCGATCACCGCCAGATAGGCCAGAAGGTCTTCGGTGCGCGTCGTCATGGGCGTGGTCCGGTCGATATTTGACTCATGGTCAACAATCAATTGTTTTTCTGGTGGTTAGTGAAATGATAAGGCGGCAGCACACTTGCAGGCACATCAACTGCAAGGAGCTGCACATGGAACTCGAACTGAAGGGCAGGCGCGCCCTGGTCACCGCGTCGTCGAATGGCATCGGGCTGGAAATCGCCCGTGCGCTGGCGGCCGAAGGCGCGCAGGTGGTGATCAACGGGCGCAGCGCGGCCAGCGTGGAGGCGGGCGTCGCCAGCATCCGCGCCAGTCATCCGCAGGCCGACCTGCTGCCGCTGGTGGCCGACAACGGCACGGCGGAGGGGTGTGCCGCCACGCTGGACGCGCTGCCCGAGGTCGACATCCTGGTGAACAACCTCGGCATCTACGAGGCGGTCGGCTTTTTCGACGAGAGCGACGCCGACTGGCAGCGTCTGTTCGAGGTGAACATCCTGAGCGGTGTGCGGCTGGCCCGGCACTACCTCGCCGGCATGCTGGCCCGCGGCGACGGGCGCGTGGTGTTCATATCGAGTGAATCCGGCATCAGCCCGGCGCCCGAAATGGCGCACTACAGCGCGACCAAGACCATGCAGTTGGGCCTGTCGCGTTCGCTGGCGGAACTGACGCAGGGTACGCGGGTGACGGTGAACGCGGTGTTGCCCGGACCGACGCGCACCGAAAGCGTCGAGAAATTCATCCATGACCTGTTTCCCGATCTGCCACCGGCCGAGGCGCAGCGCCGCTTCATGGCCGAAAACCGGCCGTCGTCGCTGATCGCGCGGCTGATCGACCCGGCGGAAATCGGCGCCGTCGTCGCCTTCATCGCCAGCGCCCGCGCCGCGGTGATCAATGGCGCCGCGATCCGCGCGGAAGGCGGGCTGGTGCGCACGGCCGTCTGACCGGCTGTGCGCCGAAGGCGTGCCGAGCATGTCGATGACGTCGTGATCCGTCGGCGCGCGCAGGGCTGTCGCACAAGGCACCGCATAATGGACCGATGAAAAAACGCACACGCAAGTCGGTCTGGGCCCGCAGTCTCGAACGCAGCCTGGTCGCTATCACCCGCAGCGCAATGAAGACAGGCGCGCGTGCGGTGGGCCGGGCGATGAAGCCGGTGGTCAGCCGGCGCACACCACCGCCGGGCGACGGGGCGTGGGTGCTCGGCATTGCCACCGGTGTCGCCGGTGCGCGCCGCTTCAGGCTCTATCGACCGCCCGGTGTCGCGATCGGCGAGCGCCTGCCGCTGATGGTGATGCTGCACGGCTGCGGTCAGGACGCGAACGCCTTCGCCCGCAGCACGCGCATGAACCGGGTGGCGATGCGCGAGCGCTTCCTCGTGCTCTACCCGGAGCAGGACCGGCTGGCCAACGCGCAGGGCTGCTGGAACTGGTTCGACGCCACCGCCGGCCGCGCCAGTGGCGAAGCGGCGCTGATCATGAAAATGATCGACCAGGTGTGCCTGCTGCACCCGGCCGACCCCGGGCGGGTGGCTATCGCCGGACTGTCGGCCGGCGCCAGCATGGCGGCCCTGCTGGTGACCCGTCACCCCGACCGCTTCCGCGCCGTGGCGATGCACTCGGGTGTGCCGCCGGGCACCGCCCACTCCACGCTGTCGGCACTCGGTGCGATGCACGGCCGTCGCGCCACGCAACCTCTGGCGGCGACCCCGCTGACGATGGAAAGCGGCTGGCCCCCGCTGCTGGTGATCCATGGTGACGCCGATCCGGTGGTGGCCCTGCAGAACGCCCAAGCCGCCGCGCAGCAATGGGCCGACGCTGCGGGCGCCCGCGTACGGCCGTCACGCGACGTGCAGCGCGGTCAGCGGTACGCGATGACGGTGACCGATTTCCGCCGCGCCGGCCGCATCGTGTCCAGGCTGGTCGAGGTCCATGGGCTGGCGCACGCATGGAGCGGCGGTGCCGCACAACTGCCCAGCAGCGACCCGCGCGGGCCCGATGCCTCACGCATGGTCTGGGCATTCGCGGCCGCGCAGTTCCGGACCTGAGCGGTGGCTGCGTGGGCTGCCGAACAGACCGCGTTGTCGCGGGCGTCCAGTCTGATGCAGGAGGACGCAGGTACGCGGCGGGTTCCGCTGCGACGACTGCACACCTTCGACAGGAGATGACAATGAACTATGAAGATCGCGACGCCTACGGCATATACAAGCCGGCACGAAACAACGGAGCAGGACCGGATGCGCACACCGGCCCCGGGCCCCATCTGATGGGGGCTGACACCCTCATCGGCAACGAGGTCTATAACAAGCAGTCGGAAGAACTCGGAGACATCAAGGAAATCATGCTGGACATGCGCACCGGCCACGTGAGCTATGCGGTGATGTCCTTCGGCGGCTTTCTGGGCATGGGCGAGAAGCTGTTCGCGGTCCCCTGGGACGCGCTGAAGCTGGACACCGAGAACAAGCGTTTCGTGCTCGACGTGAACAAGGAGCGTCTCGAAAGCGCACCGGGCTTCGACAAGAACCACTGGCCCGATATGGCGGACGTCGCCTGGGAGAAGGGCATTCACGCCTACTACGGCACCCGGCCTTACGGTCAGGCGGACTCGTCGTCTATCGTCTGATCGTGCGGACCCTGCCGGCACCTGCGGCGTGATTCACGCACGTGCCGGCGGGACCTCCGTCCGGCGGTGCGCCTCGCGCACCGGTTCAGACCTTGGCCGGGACGCCGCTGCGCTGGCGGCGGCGAAAGGTGATCACTGCACCGACGCAGATCGCCAGTTCAAGCGCGAACGACCAGTGCAGGAAGAAGTTGAGCCACCAGGGCTTGTACAGCGCGGGCACAGTGAACAGCGCGAACGGGCGGTCGACGAAGGGCGCGAACCACCAGATGTCGCCGACCACGCTGTCCAGCACCATGTGCAGCAGACCGCCCGCGGCAAAGAGACCGAGCACGACGGCGCCGGCGCTCGATGGCCTCACCTGTCGCCACAGCAGCGCAAGCAGCAGCAGCGACAGCCACAGGACAGGCCAGTGGCTGATGTACTTGTGATGGTGGGTTTGCCGCGCATCGACCAGGTAGAACCAAAGCATGTCGAAGTCCGGTGCGAGACCGCCGATCACGCCGGCCGCCACGGCGAGGCTTGCCCGGACGGGCAGCGAACGCGCACGCTCGACGAAATGCGTGGCAAGAAGATAGCCCGATGGGGCATGGGCGATGAACATGGGCGGCGAGTATCGGGCGAGTCAGGGCGTGCCGATGATATCGCCGGACATGACGATGGCAGGTCATCCTTCCGGACGACCCGCCTTCATTCCTCCGGGCTTCAGCCCTTCAGCGCGTTGTAGCTGGTGATCAGGTTGCGGTAGTCCGGGATGTGGTTGGACAGCAGCGTGGCCAGGCCTTCAACGTCGTTGCGCCAGTCGCGGTGCAGTTCGCACGCCACGCCGAACCAGTTGATCAGCTGCGCGCCGGCCTGCGACATGCGGTCCCAGGCCGAATGGCGGGCGATGTCGTTGAAGGTGCCGGAGGCGTCGGTCACGACGAACACGTCGAACCCTTCTTCGATCGCCGACAGGGCCGGGAAGGCGACGCACACTTCGGTCACCACGCCGGCGATGATGAGCTGCTTGCGGCCGGTGGCCTTGATCGCCTTGACGAAGTCCTCGTTGTCCCAGGCATTGATCTGGCCGGGGCGGGCGACGTAGGGCGCGTCCGGGAACAGTTCCTTCAGCTCCGGCATCAGCGGGCCGTTCGGGCCCTGTTCGAAGCTGGTGGTCAGGATGGTGGGCAGCTTGAAGTACTTGGCCAGATCGGCGGTGGCCAGCACGTTGTTGCGGAATTTGTCCGGATCGATGTCGCGCACCAGCGACAGCAGGCCTGCCTGGTGGTCCACCAGCAGCATCACGGCGTCGTCCTTGTTCAGCTTCTTGTAGGTCTTCGTGGTCATGGCAATTCTCCTTGCAGTTGAGGTTGGGTGCCGGGTGGGTGGCTTTGGCCTTTGTGGCGCCCGGCGGAGTGGTCCCTGCGCGCCCCGGTGCGCGCAGGGGGTGAAACGGATCAGGTGGTCGCGGCTTCGAAACGCCCGCGAGGTCGTCCGAATCGCGCTTTCTTACGGTGCGCGGCAATCAGCATGCTCGCAGGGCAAGGCGCGCCGACGCTGACGGACTGGCTGTCCGTCGAGGAGGTGCAACGCAGCCATGCGAGCATGCTGATCGCCGCCCAACGGGTTGACCGTGAGCCCCCTGCGCTCTGCGTTGTACTTCTTGCAGAGACAGCCAGTCTCAGCGGCGGCGTACGCCTTGATCGCACGGGGCTCACGATCAACGCACCGCAAGAAAGCGCGATTCGGACGACCTGAAGTCGTCGATCGCCTCGCGGATCTCGTCCTTCGTGTTCATCACGAAGGGGCCGTAGCCGGCGATCGGTTCGTCTATCGGTTCGCCGGCCAGCAGCAGCACCGTGGCATCGGCTTCGGCGGCGATCGAGAAACGGCTGCCTTCGCGATGGTAGAGCGCCATCTGCGCCTCGCGCACCGGCTGGCTGCCGTTGGCGTGGATCAGACCGTGCAGTACCACCAGCGCCAGCGTATGGCCCTCCGGTACCGTCAGTTCGAGGTCGGCACCGGCCTTCAGCTTCAGGTCCCACACATCGACCGGCGTGAAGGTGCGGGCCGGCCCACTGCGCCCAGCGTATTCGCCGGCGATGACGCGCAGATGTCCGGCGCCGCCCGGCAGGTCGACCACCGGAATATCCTTCTTCGCCAGATGCTGGTAGCCGGGGGCGGCACGCTTGTCGCGCGCCGGCAGGTTCACCCACAGCTGAACCATTTCCAGCGGGCCGCCGCGGCGGGTGAAGTCCGGCGAATGGAATTCCTCGTGGATGATGCCGGCACCGGCGGTCATCCACTGCACGTCGCCCGGGCCGATCACGCCGCCGGCGCCGGTCGAGTCCTGGTGGGCGACTTCGCCCTCATAGACGATGGTGACCGTTTCGAAGCCGCGGTGCGGGTGGCGGCCGACGCCGCGCGGCGTGTCCGACGGCTCGAAGTTCGCCGGGCCGGCATAGTCCAGCAGCAGGAAGGGGCTGACGTGGCGGCCCATCGAATCGTAGGAAAACAGCGAACGCACCGGAAAACCGTCGCCAACCCAGTGCTGGCGAGGGGCGCTGTACAGACCTGCAATCTTTTTCATGGCGTTTCTCCTGTTCGTTCGCACCGTTCCGTCTGAACCGTGCTGCGTTGAGGTGAATACTAGATTCGCGACAATCGACGCACTAGACGGCAAAATCGCTATTCAGTGTTCTATTGATGGAACGATGGGGGCGGTGTGGCAACTGAGATGCAGGACCTGAACGACCTCTACTACTTTGCCCGCGTGGTCGAGCACGGCGGCTTTGCGCCGGCGGCGCGCGCGCTCGACATGCACAAGTCCAAGCTCAGCCGGCGCATCGCGCTGCTGGAAGACAGTCTCGGGGTGCGCCTGATCCAGCGCTCGACGCGCCGCTTCGCGGTCACCGAGATCGGCCAGGCCTATTACGGTCATTGTGTCGCCATGCTGGTCGAGGCGGAGGCGGCGCAGGAGGCGGTCGAGCGCACGCGCGCCGAGCCGCAGGGCATCGTACGGCTGGCCTGTCCGACCGCGCTGCTCGAATACCAGGTGGCCGACATGCTGAGCCGCTACATGGCGGCCTGCCCGCGCGTGCAGATCCATCTGGAGAGCACCAACCGGCGCGTGGATGTGATCCGCGAAGGTTTCGACCTGGCGATCCGGGTGCGCTTTCCGCCGCTGGAGGACACCGACCTTGTGATGAAGGTACTGGGCGACAGCCTGCAACGCCTGGTCGCTCACCCGGACCTGATCGCGCCGCTGGGCGAGGTGCGCGTGCCGGCCGATCTCGCAACACTGCCCAGCGTGGCCTGGGGGCCGGCGCAGCGCGACCACGCGTGGATGCTGGAAGGCCCGGACGGGGCCAGCGCGCAGGTGCGCCACGCGCCGCGGCTGGTGACCGACGATCTGGCCGCCCTGCGCAGCGCGGCGCTGCACGGCGTCGGCGTCGCCCAGCTGCCGACCATGATGGTGCGCGACGACCTCGCCAGCGGCCGTCTGATCGACGTGCTGCCGCACTGGGCGCCACGCTGCGGCATCGCCCACGTCGTGTTCCCGTCGCGCCGCGGCCTGCTGCCGGCCGTGCGCGGGCTGGTCGATCATCTGGCGCGCGAGTTTGCGCAACTGCCGGCGTGATCGTCGGTGGCTCGCTGCGGCATGGGCGGGAACATGCCGCACCGATGCACACTCTGCACAACACGGCCGGCGATCTGCGTCGGCCCGAACGAGGATGAATGGATGTTCCGTACCCTGAAAGAGCTGTTCGACAGTTTCGCCGCGCCGGCGGTCGATCCGGTCGCAACCGAACACCAGCTGCAGCTGGCCACCGCCGTGCTGCTGGTCGAAGTGATGCGCGCCGACCCGGACATCGGCGACGACGAGCGTGCCGCCGCGATGCAGGCGCTGCGCGACAAGTTCGCGCTCGCCGACGACGAGATCGAAAGGCTGATCGAACTGGCCACCACCGCGGCGGCCGAGGCCTACGACTACCAGCGCTTCACCGGCCAGCTGAACCGCGCCTTCGACGCCGCACGCAAGCTGCGCGTGATCGAACTGATGTGGCAGGTCGCCTATGCCGACGGTCATCTGCATGCGCACGAGGCACACGTGATGAAGAAGGTCGCCGACCTGCTCTACATTCCGCACGCCGACTACATTACCGCCAAGCTGGCGGCGCGCGACGGCGTCGGTGCGCGCTGACGGCCGGCTGCGCGCACACCGGCAGCCGCCGCGTTGCGCGGGGCGAAGCCAGCCCGCACAATCGCCGCAGATCCCACGGTAATGCCCATGCCCCACGCGCATCCCACGCTGCCCGCCCAGACCATCGCCTGTCACGAGTGCGACCTGCTGCAGACCGAGCCCGAACTGGCGCCCGGGCAGACGGCGCGCTGCGTGCGCTGCGGCGCCTTCCTCGCGCGCAATCCGCCCGACAGCCTCGACCGCACGCTAGCGCTGACGCTGACCGCCGCCATCCTGTACGTGATCGCCAACGTCTATCCGCTGGTCGGCCTCGAACTGCAGGGCCGTCGCGTCGAGGTGACGCTGATCGGCGCGGTGCAGGTGCTGTGGCAGGACGGCATGACGCCGGTCGCCGCGCTGGTATTCGGCACCGCGCTTCTGTTCCCGCTGCTCGAACTGCTGATGATCCTGATGGTGCTGCTGCCGCTGCGCCTCGGCCGCGTGTCGCCGCGGCTGGCGCCCTTCTTCCGGCTGGTGCGTTCGGTGCAGCCCTGGGGCATGGTCGAGGTGTTCCTGCTCGGCATGCTGGTGTCGCTGGTGAAGCTGTCGCACATGGCGACCGTGCTGCTCGGCACCGCCTTCTGGGCGATGGCGACGCTGATCGTTGCGCTGACGCTGGCCGGGCGCGCCTTCGACACGCGGCTGCTGTGGCAGGTGCCGCCGGAGGGCGCGAACGCATGAAGCGCGACCTGACCGCACGCGAAGCCGGGCTGATGAGCTGCCATGTGTGCGGCCAGCTGGCGCACATTCCGGCCGACCACGCGGCGCTGCTGCGCTGCCCGCGCTGCCGGGCGCCGATGCACCCGCGCAAGCCGGCCAGCGTATCGACCACCTGGGCGCTCATCATCGCCGCGGCCGTGCTGTTCGTGCCGGCCAACCTGCTGCCGATGATGACCACGTCCTCACTGCTCGGTCGACAGCAGGACACGATCATGAGCGGCGTCGTGTTCCTCTGGCAGAGCGGTTCGTGGCCGCTGGCGGCGGTGGTGTTTTTCGCCAGCATCATGGTGCCGCTGCTGAAGATCATCGCGCTCGCCTGGCTTACCGTGACGGTGCAGCGCCGGTCGCGCCGCAGCGTCATGCAGCGTACGCGGCTCTACCGCGTCGTCGAATTCGTCGGCCGCTGGTCCATGCTCGACATCTACGTCATCACGATACTGGTGGCACTCGTCAATTTCCGTGGCCTCGCCACCATCGAGGCCGGGCCGGCGGCGATCGCCTTCGGCGCCGTGGTCGTGCTGACCATGTTCGCGGCGATGAGCTTCGACCCGCGCCTGATCTGGGACCCCCTCACCGAATCCGGGAAACCTGCCACCCATGTCTGACCCGACTCCGCCCGCGCTGCCCACCGCAGTGGTCGACCCGCCGCGCCGCTTCCGCATCCCGCTGGTCTGGGTCATTCCCATCGTCGCCGCGCTGATCGGTCTTTTCCTCGCCGCCCGCACCTGGTACGAGCAGGGGCCGGTGGTGACGCTGCAGTTCCGCACCGGCGCCGGCCTCGAGCCGGGCAAGACACGCATCAAGTACAAGGACGTCGACGTGGGCCAGATCAGCGCCGTGCGGCTGGCCGAGGACGGCAGCCACGTCGTCGCCACCGCGCAGATGGCGCGCGAGGCGGCACCGCTGCTGGTCGAGGACACCCGCTTCTGGGTGGTCAGCGCCAAGGTGTCGGGCAGCGCAGTGTCGGGGCTTGATACGCTGCTGTCGGGCACCTATGTCGGCATGGACGCCGGCAAGTCGAGCGAGGCGCGCCGCGATTTCGTCGGGCTGGAGGATGCGCCCGTCGTGTCGCTCGGCGTGCCCGGCCGCAGCTTTGCGCTGCACGCCGACACGCTGGGCTCGATCGACGTCGGCACGCCGGTGTATTTCCGGCGCATACAGGCCGGGCAGGTCACCGCATTCAAGCTCGACGACGCCGGTCAGCATCTCGACATCCAGGTGTTCATCAAGGCGCCCTACGACCGCTTCGTCACGATAGACACGCGCTTCTGGAACGCCAGCGGCATCGATCTGAAACTCGGCGCCGAGGGGCTGCAGCTGAACACCGAATCGGCGACCGCGATACTGGCTGGCGGCCTCGCTTTCGAAACGCCGCCCGGTGGCGATACCGAGGCGGCGCCGGCGGGGCAGGACTTCCGGCTGTTCCCGACCCGCGCCGAGGCGCTCAAGCAGCCCAGTTCGAACGCGCAGATCTGGCAGCTGCGCTTTACCGAAACCTTGCGCGGCCTGTCGGTCGGTGCGCCGGTCGACTTCCGCGGCATCCAGATCGGGGAGGTGATCGCGATCTCGCCCGACGTCGATGTCGACGCCGCTGACGTCGGTCTGCAGGTCGACATTGCGGTCTTCCCGGAGCGCATGCAGTCGCGCAAGGACGCGGGACAGGACATGAGCGAGGCCGATTTCCGCGCCTTCGTCGACCGTCTGATCAAGCGTGGTCTGCGCGCCCAGTTGCGCAACGGCAATCTGGTTACCGGTCAGCTTTACGTGGCGATGGATTTCTTTCCCAACGCCGGCACGGCGACGATCGACTGGGCCGAGCAGCTGCCGCAGCTGCCGACGCAGCGCGGCAGCCTGGACGAACTGCAGGCGACGCTGAGCCGCATCGCCGCCAAGATCGACCGCCTGCCGCTGGACGACATCGCCGCCGAAACGCGCCGCGCCATCGCCGGTCTGGCCAGCGCGGTCGAGCGCACCGAGGCGCTGATGCAGCGACTGGACGGGCTGGCGTCGAACGAGGTGCGCGCCGCCGTCGCCGAAACGCAGCAGACCATGGCCGAGGCGCGCGCCGCGGTCGCCGACGGCCGCCGCCTGCTGGCCAGCGACGCGCCGCTGCAGCAGGACCTGCGCGACAGCCTGCAGGAACTGTCGCGCGCCGCGCAGTCGCTGCGCCACCTCGCCGACACGCTGGAACGCAACCCCGAAGCGCTGTTGCGCGGCAAGCCCGAGGAGAAACCGTGATCCTTCTTCGTCTGATTCCGGTGGCCATCGTCGCACTGCTGCTTGGCGGATGCGGCAGTTCGCCCACCGTGCGCCACTACACGCTCACCACCGGCGAAGCGCCGGTCGCTGCGGGTGCGCCTTCACCGACTGTCGTCGTCGGTCCGATCGGCCTGCCGGAAGCGGTGGACCGCCTGCAGATCGTGCAACGCGTCGCCGGTTCGCGCGCCGAGCCGGCACAGGGTCACCGCTGGGCGGGGTCGCTGAAAGCTGAACTGGCTCGCCGGCTCGCCACCTCCATCGCCCGCGAGCGTGGATTGGCGCGCGTGGTGGCTGCTCCGCAGAACAGCGTCGCCCGGCCCGATCTGACGGTGCCGGTGGACGTGCTGCGCCTCGATGCCGACGGCTTTTCGTCGGTCACGCTGGAAGCCGTGTGGGCCGTCCGCCGCGACGGCACCGACATCGGCAGCGGCCGCTTCAGCCGCAGCGAACCGGTGAGCGCGCAGACTTACGAAGCGGTGGTCGAGGCGCACGGCCGGCTGGCCGATGCGCTGGCCGCGGACATCGCAGCCGCGATTCGCTGAGCGACGGCAGGACTGACGAGCTGAGCAGGGCTCCGCCGGCTTCGATTCATGCCGCCGTCGGGGTCAGAAGACCCCTCCCACAAAACCCCGGTCCAGGCTCCGGCCGTGGCTTGGGCGCACCACCGCTGTGGGAGCGGTCTTCTGACCGCGACGGGGCTGCTGCAGTCCGCAGACGTCGATTCATGCTGCTGTCGGGGTCAGAAGACCCCTCCCACAGATCCCGGGCCCGGGCTCCAGTCGCCGGTCACGCGCTCCCTCCTGTGAGAGCGACCCTTGCCGCGACGCCGGGAACCGCGCCCTAGACGTGCCAGCGCCTGCACACCGCCGTCGTCGGCCCGCCGCTGACGGCGATTGCTGCGACATGACCCGGCGGCGCCGGCAGGTCACGGCAGTGCAGCGGCGGCAAGGCACTGCCGGCCGGAGCGGCGACGTCGTCGTACGCAGCGGCGTGCACGCTGAACTGCTGCAGCGGGCCGTCGAGGCCGCAGCCCCAGGCTTTCAGGCAGGCTTCCTTGCGTGTCCACAGCGTGTAGAACAGATCGGTGCGCGCTGCTGCCGGACAGCCGTCCAGCGCCGCCCGCTCGTCCGCCGAGTACACCTGCTCCGCCACCGCGCGCAGGTCGTCGTGCGCGATCACGGCTTCGATGTCTACGCCGAGTTCGCGGCCGCGGGCGATGCCTATCAGTACCGCCCGGCCGGCGTGCGCCAGGTTGAAGCGAAGGTCGCTGGCGTGGACGGCGGCGAGGCGGGGCTTGCCCTGCGCGTCGTGCTCGATCTGCACGCTGCGCGCGGCGATGCCAAGGCTGCGCGCCAGCACGTCGCGCAGCGCCGCGTGCGCGAGCGCGAACAGTGCGCGGTCCTCTTCGCGCTGCAGCCGGGCAAGGCGGGCGCGTTCGGCGTCGTCCAGCCAGGTGGCGAGCGTATCGGTCGGCGGCGCGTCGTCCACCCGCGCCAGCCACAGGTGGACCTCGTCGACCGCCAGTGCCGGTGTGCCGTCAGTCGGTGGCGGCATCGAGCTCATCCAGTCGCTGCTGCAGCATCTGCGCGACTTCGCGCACGCGCGGCGGCTTCACCATCAGGCCGTGGCTGCCTTCCACCGGGTGCTGCACCAGCGGCCCGGCGACCCGGCTGGACCAGCCGAGACAGGGCGCGCTCGCCTCCAGCCGCGACGCGTCGGCGACGTACAGGTCGACGCGGCCGGGGTAACTCGCCGGGCGGTAGCTCCAGTGCGCCCACCAGTGCGCCGACGCGGCGTCGGGGAAACGGCGCGGCGACAGACCGGTGAGCGAACAGACCAGGTGCTGCAGGCGTCGCCGGTCGGTGTAGGGACGCAGCGGCGCGATGAGCCGATCGATCAGACTCCCGTCCGGTGCGCGCAGGTAGGTGCCCGGCGCCCAGGTGTCGAGCAGGCCGAGGAAGTCGACCTGCTCGCCGGCCGCGCGCAGTTGCTGCGCCATCTCGTAGGCGACGGTGCCGCCGCTGGAGAAGCCGAGCAGGCGGTAAGGCCCCGCCGGCTGCGCGCTGCGCATCGCACTGATGCAGTCGGCGGCGATGTCGGCGATGCGGCTGCGCGCCGGCTCGGCGCCGCCTACGCCGACCGCGTTCAGCCCCATTACCGGTTGCCCCTCCGGTAGCGCCTTCGCCAGTTCGTAGTAGTGGAACAGGTTGCCGCCTATCGTATGCACGCAGAACAGCGGGCGACGCGTGCCGCCGGGCCGGATCGGCACCAGCACCGGCCAGCGCAGCGGTGCGCCGGCGCCTCGCAGCAGGCCGGCGATGTCGCGGATGGTGTTGCCGCGGAACCAGAAGGTGTCCAGCGGCAGGCGTACGCCGAAGGTGCGTTCGATCGCGTCGACCAGACGCACGGCGAGCAGCGAATGACCGCCGATGGCGAAGAAGTCGTCGTCGGTGGACAGCCCGCCGCGCCCGAACAGCGACTCCCAGATCGCCAGCAGGTGACGCTCGGCCGCATCGGTGGGCGCCCGCCTTGTGCGCGGTGCAGCGACCGCGTCGGGCGCTGGCAAGGCGGCACGATCGAGCTTGCCGTTGGCGGTTACCGGCATGCGTTCGAGCGCGATCACGGCGGACGGCAGCATGAATTCCGGCAGCGTCTGTGCGAGCTGTACGCGCAGCGCAGCGCCGTCCAAGCGCTCTCCGCTCGCCCAGGCGAACAGGCGGCGCTCGCCGTCGGCTGCGGTGCGCAACATGACGGCGGCCTGATTCACGCCGGGCAGGGCGGCGAGCGCGGCTTCGATCTCGCCCGGTTCGATGCGGAAACCGCGCAGCTTGATCTGCTGGTCGGTGCGGCCGACAAAGGCGATGCTGCCATCGTGGCGCCAGCGCACGCGGTCGCCAGTGCGGTACAGGCGTGCGTCCGGGCAATCCGCGAAGGCGGGCGCGACGAAGCGCTCGGCGCTCAGCGTGGGCGCGCCGATGTAGCCGCGGGCGAGACCGGCGCCGCCGATATACAGCTCGCCTTCTACGCCGTCCGGTACAGGCTGGCCCCGCGCGTCGAGGATGTAGACCGTGGTGTTGGCGATCGGCCGGCCGATCGGAATGGTGGCCCAGTCTTCCGGCAGCGGGTTCGGAATGCGCTGGCAGCAGGTGAAGGTGGTGCTTTCGGTCGGCCCGTAGCCGTTGATCAGCGCGACGCCCGGCAGGGCGGCCAGCGCGCGTTTCACGTGCGGCAGCGACAGCGCCTCGCCGCCGGTCAGCAGCTGGCGCAATCCGCGCAGCGCCGTCGGCCGTTCGTCGATCACCGCGTTGAACAGCGCCGCGGTGAGCCACAGCGTGCTGACGTCGTGCCGTTCGATCGTCGCTTCGAGACCGGCGGCTGTCGCCGCTGCTTCCGGATGGATGACGCAGCGCGCGCCGTGCAGCAGCGCGCCCCACAGTTCGAAGGTCGATGCATCGAAGGCCATCGGCGCCAGCAGCAGGAAGGTTTCGTTCGGGCCGAAGTGCGCGTAGTCGCAACCGAACACGAGCCGCGCGACGCTGCGCTGTTCGACCATGACGCCCTTGGGCTGGCCCGTCGAACCGGACGTGTAGATGACGTAGGCCAGGCTGCGACTGTTGCCCAGCGGCGGCGGATCGGAGGCCGGTTCGGCCTGCAATGTCGCGTCGTCGGCGTGCAGCACCTGCACCGCCAGGCCATTGAGGGGCACGCCGCCCTCGCGCCCGGCGACCACCCAGGCGCACTGTGTGTCGCCCAGCAGTCGGGCGATGCGCGCCGCGGGCCAGGCCGGGTCCAGCGGCACGTAGGCGCCGCCCGCCTTGACGATGGCCAGCGCGCCGACCACCAGATCGATGCTGCGCGCCATGCACAGACCGACGCAACAGTCCGGCCCGACGCCGAGCGCGCGCAGCCGGTGGGCGAGCCGGTTGGCGCGCGCGTTCAGTTCGCCGTAGCTCAGCACCTGTTCGCCACTGATCAGCGCCGGCGCGTCTGGCGCCAGCCTGACGCGGGCTTCGAACAGCGACGCCAGCGTGGCCTCCGCCGGGTAGTCGGTGGCGGTGTCGTTACGGTCGACCATCAGGCTCTGGCGTTCGGCCGGCGTCAGCAGTGGCAGGCGGCCGACGGCGCTGCATTCGTCGGCCACCATGGCGGTGAGCAGCTGGCGGTAATGACCGGCCATGCGCTCCAGCGTGCCGCGATCGAACAGCGCCGTCGCGTAGGCGAATTGCGCGGCGAGACCGTCAGCGGTTTCTGTCAGATCCAGCGTCAGGTCGAACTTCGCCACCGGCCGTGCCGCCGGCAGCGTATGGGTCGAGGCGCCGGCCAGCGTCAGCGTTTCGGCCGGCGCGTTCTGCAGCACGAACATGACCTGGAACAGTGGATTGCGGCCGCCTTCGCGCTGCGGTCGCAGCGCCTCGACCAGACGGTCGAAGGGCAGTTCGGCGTGCTCGAAGGCGCCGAGCGAGGTCGCCCTGACCTGCTCCAGCAGTGCGCGCACATCGGCGTCGACATCGATGCGGGTACGCAGCACCAGCGTGTCGGTGAAGAAGCCGATCAGGTGGTCGAGTTCGGGCTGGGCGCGGCCGGCGACCGGCGTGCCGACGGCGATGTCGTCCTGTCCGCTCCAGCGTGCGAGCAGCAGCTGGAAGGCGGCCAGCAGCACCATGTAGAGCGTGCAGCCGGTGCGCCGCGCGAGCGCCCGCAGGGCGGCAGTGAGTGATGCGTCGAGTGCGAAGTCGACGCTGCCGCCACGGTGATCCGCGTGCTTCGGCCGCGGCCGGTCGGTCGGCAGTTCGAGCGTGCCGAGGCCGTCCAGCTGCTGGCGCCAGTAGCCGAGCAGGCGCTCGCCGGCCGGGCCGTCCAGCAGCGCGCGTTGCCAGCGTGCGTAGTCGCTGTACTGCAGCGGCAGCGCAGGCAGCGTGGCGTGACCGCCGTGGCGCGCCGCGGCATACAGCGCACCCAGTTCGCGGTTCAGCACGGCCTGCGACCAGCCGTCGGAAATGATGTGATGGATGACTGTCTGCAGTACCTCGGCGCCCTCGCCGTCCCGCCACAGCGCTACGCGCAGCAGCGGCGGCTGCGCCAGGTTGAAGGGGCGTTCGGCGTGCGCGTCGGCGTCTGCCGCGGCGATCCGCTCGACGACGCAGCGCGCGTCGGCTTCGATGTGCAGATGCAGTCGGCCCTCGCGTTCGACGAAACCGGTGCGCAGCGCCGATTGTCGGGCAAGCAGCGCGTCGAGCGCCCGCTGCAGCGCATCGACGTCGAGTTCGCCGGCGATGCGCCAGCGGTTGACGATGTGATAAAGCCCGCCGCGTGTGCCCATCCGCTCGATGAACCACAGGCCCGCCTGCGCATGTGCGCAGGCTGTTTCGAGCCCGCTGGTCGGCGGCTGCACGATCATCTGTGCGGGCGAGGCGTCGGCGCGCAGCGCTTCGAGACGGGCGGCCATCGCCGCCACGGTGGGTGCTTCGAACAGCGCGCGCAGCGGCAGCGGCCGGTCGAGCAGCTTGCGCAGCCGGCTGACCAGACGCGTCGCCAGCAGCGAGTGGCCGCCGAGTGCGAAGAAGTCGTCGTCGATACCCACGCTGCGCCGGCCCAGCACGTCCGCCCACAGCTCGACCAGCGTCTGCTGCAGCGGTGTGCGCGCGACGGCGTGAATGCCCGCTGTGGCGTGGTCTTCGGGTGGCGGCAGCGCATCGCGATCGATCTTGCCGTTGGCGGTCAGCGGCAGCTGTTCGAGTACGACGATGGCGCTCGGCAGCATGCTGGCGGGCAGCACGCGCGCGAGTGCTGCGCGCAGTGCGGCGGCATCCAGATCGCGGCCGCCGGCCCAGGCGACCAGGCGCTGCCCTTTGTCGAGCGCCATGACCGCGGCCTGACGCACGCCGGGCAGGGCCGCCAGCGCGGCCTCGATCTCGCCTGGTTCGATGCGCACGCCATTCAGCTTGATCTGGTGATCGGCACGCCCGGTGAACAGCAGCGCGCCGTCGGCGCGCCGGCGCACACGGTCGCCGGTGCGGTACAGGCGCGCACCGGGCGTCGGGTCGAAAGGGTGCGGCAGGAAGCGTTCGGCCGTCAGTTCGGGGCGGCCGATGTAGCCGCGGGCCAGGCCGGCACCGCCGATGTAGAGCTCGCCTTCGACACCGACTGGCAGCGGACGCATGCGCGCATCGAGCACCCAGACGCTCGCGTTGGCGATCGGGTGGCCGATCGGCGGTGGTCCGTCGCCGTCGGTGCAGGTCCAGAAGGTGGCGTCGATGGCCGCCTCGGTCGGGCCGTACATATTGTGAAGTGCGGCACCGCATCGCGCGCGGAAGGTGCGCGCCAGCGTGGCGTCCATCGCCTCGCCGCCGCAAAAAACGTGGCGCAGCGCGCGGCATTCCGGCATCGCCGGTTCGTCGAGCAGCAGGCGCAGCAGCGCCGGTGTGAAATCCCACAGCGTCACCCGCTCATGCCGGCTCAGCTCGACCAGTGCGGCGGTATCGCTGCGCAGCGCGTCGCCGGCCAGCACGCAGCGGCCGCCGGCGATCAGACAGGCGAACAGCTGGCCGACGGACACGTCGAAGCCGATCGAGGCATGCGCCAGCATGGCGTCGTCGGCGCCGATGCCGAAGTGCCCGACCAGCCAGCGCATGCGGTTGCCGATCGCCGTGTGACCGACCATGACGCCTTTGGGCGTGCCGGTCGAGCCGGAGGTGTAGAGCACATAGGCCAGGGTGTCGGCCGTGCCGTCGTGCTCAGGGGCGTGCTCAGGGGCGTGCTCAGGGTCGTGCATGGGCTCGTCGAGCAGCCAGTCTTCGTCCTCGAGCTGGAGCGTGGTGACGCCCGGGGCTTCCGACAATGCCGCAGTGCGCGTGGTGAGCAGCACCGTCGCCCCGGCGTCGGCCAGCATCCACAGCGTGCGCGCCGGTGGGTTGCGCGTGTCCAGTGGCAGGTAGGCGCCGCCCGCCTTCAATACGCCGAGCACCGCGGCCACCAGGTCGCACGACAGTTCGAAGTGCACGCCGACCGGCGTGTCGGCGCCGACGCCGCGCCGGCGCAAGGCGTGCGCGATGCGGTTGGCGCGCGCATTCAGTTCGCCGTAACGCAGCGTGCGTCCCGCGTGCACCAGCGCCACCGCGTCCGGTGTGCGCGCGGCCTGTGCTTCGAACAGCGCGTGCAGCGTCGCCGTGTCGTTCGCTTTCACTGTGGTCCGGCCGTCCAGCCAGCGAGCCATCGCCTGCACGCTCGGTGCGTCGAGCAAGGCGCCGAGCGGCACGTCGATGCCAAAGCGGGCGCGCAGCCTCGCCGCCAGTCGCGCGGCGAGCAGCGAGTGGCCGCCCAGGTCGAAGAAGCTGTCGCGCGTGCCGACTGCGGGCAGGCTCAGTACCTCGGCCCACAGCGCCGCCAGTTCGGCCTCCAGCGGCGTGCGCGGCGCGTCGTCACCGATCGCGGCGGAGTCGGGCGCAGGCAATGCGTTACGGTCGAGCTTGCCGTGCGGTGTCAGCGGCAGCGCGTCGAGCACGACAATGGACGCCGGCACCAGATGCGCCGGCAGCGAGCGCTGCAGCCGCTGACGCAGCGCGGCGGCGTCCGGTCGCTGCGCACCGCGGGTGACGTAGGCGACCAGACGTTCCTCGCGCGCGACGACGACCGCCTGATCGACCGACGCGTCGGCGCACAGCGCCGCTTCGATCTCGCCCGGCTCGATGCGGAAGCCGCGCAGCTTGATCTGGTGATCGACGCGGCCGACGAACACCAGTGCGCCGTCGGCGCGCCGGATGACGCTGTCGCCGGTGCGGTAGAGGCGGGCACCGCCGCGCGGGTCGAAGGGATCGGTGACGAAGCGTTCGGCGGTCAGCGCCGGCTTGCCCAGGTAGGCGCGCGCGAGGCCGATGCCGCCCAGATACAGTTCGCCGGCGACACCTGCCGGCACGGGCTGCATCGCTTCGTCCAGCACGTAAGCCAGCATGTTGCTGATCGGCCGGCCGATCGGCACCTGCGCGCCGGGCGCGGCATCACAGGTCCACCAGGTGGCGTCGATGGCCGCCTCGGTCGGGCCGTACAGATTGTGCAGACGCGCCGTGCTGCGCGCGAAGAAGGCGGCGACCACCGGCGCTTCCAGCGCTTCGCCGCCGCAGAACATCTGCCGCAGCGCCGTACAGGCGGCGAAGCCGGGCTCGGCCAGCAGCGCGCGCAGCAGCGACGGCACCACCTGCATGACGGTGATGCGCTGTGCCTGCATCTGTCGCACCAGCGACGACGGATCACGCTGGCTGCCCGGCTCGGCCAGCACCATGCAGGCACCGCAGAACAGCGGTGCGAGCAGTTCCCACACCGAGGCGTCGGCCGAGATGCCGGTCTTCTGCAGCACGCGGTCGGATGCGTCGAAGCCGAAGGTGGCGAGCATCCAGTACATGTGGTTGCAGATGGCGGCGTGCTCGATCATCACGCCCTTGGGCTGGCCGGTCGAACCCGAGGTGTAGATGACATAGGCGAGGTCGCGTGGCCCGGCCAGCGGCGGCGGGTCGTGCGCCGGCATGTCGGCGCAGTCGTCGCTGTCGAGGCAGATCACCGTGGCAGCGCGTGCGGCGAAGCGGGCGCCCGGCGCGCGCTGGGTCAGCAGCACCGGCGCGGCGGCGTCGTCCAGCATGTAGTCGATGCGCGCGTCCGGGTAGTCCGGATCGATCGGCAGGTAGGCGCCGCCCGCCTTCTGGATGGCGACCAGCGCGATCACCAGTTCGAAGCTGCGCGTCATGCAGACCGCGACGCAGCGATCCGGCCCGATGCCGAGCGTGCGCAGCCGGTGGGCGAGGCGGTTGGCACGCGCGTTCAGCTCGGCGTAGCTGAGCAGCGCGTCGCCACATGCCAGCGCAATGGCGTCAGGTGTGCGCGCGACCTGCTGCGCGAACATCGACGCCAGCGTGACGTGCGCCGGGTAATCGACGGCGCCGGCCTCGCCGTCGGCGTACATCGGCAGCCGGCCGACCGGCAGACCGTCGTCGGCCACCATGCTTTCGAGCAGGCGAGGGTAGTGGTCCGCCATCCGTGCCGCGGTGGTGGCCTCGAACAGCACGCAGGCGTATTCGATCTGCGCGTCGAGGCCTTCGTCGTGCTCGCTCAGTTCCAGTGTCAGGTCGAACTTGGCGATGTCGCTGCGCAGCGCCTGCGGCTGCGCGTCGACGCCGGGCAGCTGAAGATCGGCCCGCGGCGCGTTGCGCAGCGCGAACATGACCTGGAACAGCGGATTGCGCCCCGGGTCGCGCGGCGGCTTCAGTTCCTCGACCAGCTTCTCGAACGGCATCGCGGCGTGGTCGAAGGCGCCGAGCGCGGTGGCGCGCACGCGCTCCAGCAGATCGGGCACGCCGGCTTGCAGGTCCAGCCGGCTGCGCAGCACCAGCGTGTTGGCGAAGAAACCGATCACGTGGTCGAGTTCGGGCTGGCCGCGACCGGCCACCGGCGTGCCGACGACGACGTCGTCCTGTCCGCTCCAGCGCGCCAGCAGCAGTTTGAAGGCGGCCAGCAGCACCATGTAGAGCGAGCAGCCGTGGCGGCGGGCGAGTGTGCGCACCTTGCCGGCGAGTGCGGCGTCGAGCCGGAAATCCAGCGTGGCGCCACGGTAGTCGGGCTGCGCCGGGCGCGGGCGGTCGGTCGCCAGCGCAAGCTGCGGCAGTCCGGCCAGCGCGTCGCGCCAGTAGCTGAGCAGCGCGTCGTAAGCGCTGCCGCGCAGACGTTCGCGCTGCCAGCGCGCGAAATCGGCGTACTGCAGTGGCAGCGCTGGCAACGCAGCGTCACCTCCGCGCAGTGCGGCGGCGTACAGCGCGCCCAGTTCGCGTTGCAGCACGCCCTGCGACCAGCCGTCGGACACGATGTGATGGGTCACCAATTGCAGCAGGGTCGCGCCGTCGTCGGCGCGCCACAGCGCGGCGCGCAGCAGCGGCGGCTGTTCGAGATCGAAGGGGAGCTGCGCGTGCGTGTCGGCGTCGGCGGCGGCGATCTGTTCGAGTGGACAGTGCGCGTGCGCGGCGATGCGCTGCACCGGTTCGCCGTCGAGGGCCGGGAAGCCGGTGCGCAGCGATTCGTGCCGCGCCACCAGCGCGTCGAGCGCCTGCTGCAGCGCCGCTTCTTCGAGTGTGCCGTCGAGTCGCCAGCGACTCACCACGTGGTAGAGCGCGCTCGATCCTTCCCACTGTTCGAGGAACCAGGCGCGCGCCTGTTCGCAGGAACAGGGCTCGCCATCGGCCGCACGCGGATGCGCGCGCAGCTGCGATGGCGCCGCCGAGGCCGCCTGCATGCGCGCACGCAAGGCTTCGAAGCGCGCGCTGTCCAGCCGCCCGCCGCGTGCGACCGGTCCGCCGGTCAGCGCATCCTGTCTGCCGATATCACCCACGACGCATCCTCATGCGCTCCCCCTCTCGATCAGCTTGCCAGCGGATCGACCTGTAGTTGTATCAACGCCGGCCCGTCACCGCCCAGTGCCCGCGTGAGTGCCGCCGGCAGCGTCGCCGGACTGTCCGCCTGTTCGATGCGCACGCCGAGCTGCTGCGCCATCCGGTCGTAGCGCAGGCCCTGGCGGTAGGCCAGCAGCCGCTCGCCGTGGCCGGCCGGAAAGGCCTTGTGCTGACGGCGTTCGCCGGACGGACCGTCGTTGTTCAGCAGTATGACGACGAGCTTGATTCCGTGCCGCACCGCCGTTTCGAGTTCGAAGAAATTGAGACCCAGTGCCATGTCGCCGGTGACCAGCACGACCGGCCGGCCATTGCCCGCACGCGCGGCGGCGATGGCGAACGGCAGGCCGCTGCCCATGCAGCCGCTGGTGCCCGGCGTCAGCCGCGACAGCGGCTGGCGGACGACGATGTGTTTCTGTGCCGCCAGCAGCGTCACGTTGCCGTCGAGCACGGTGATCGCGTCGGCGGGCAGTGTGGCGACCAGTGCCGCAGCGACCTCGTCCGGCGTCGGCCGGTCGGCGGCTGCGGCCGGCGGCGCTGCGATGACGCACTCCGTACTGTCGGGCGACGTCGCAGGAAGGGGCTGGCGCTGCCGGATCCGGTCGAGCAGGGACGGCAGCAGCGTGCCGGCGCGACCGGTCAGCGTCAGCGCGCGCGGTGGGCCCTCGGCGAAGGCGGCGTCGCAGCAGTCGATCTGCACGATGGGCGTGCCGGGACGGATTTCTGCGCCGTAGCGGAAGGTCCAGTTCAGCCGGGCGCCGACCAGCAGCACGCAGTCGGCGGCGGCCAGCGCGCGGCTCTGATCGGCAGTGCGCGAAAGCGGATGATCGTCCGGCAGCAGGCCGCGGCCCATCGGCGAAGCGACGAAGGGCAGTTGCAGATGGTCGACCAGCGCGCGCAGCGGGCGGTAGGCGTCGTCCCAGCGCACACCCTTGCCGAACACCAGCAGCGGTGCGCGCGCGCCGAGCAGCAGGTCGGCTGCGCGATCGAGGGCAGCGGTGTCTGGCGGTGTGCCCGCGGGTGGTGCGCCGATATCGACCGGCGCAGCGACGGCGAAGCCGCTCAGACTGTCCTCCGGCAGGTCGACATGGACGGCACCCGGGCGTCCGTCGCAGGCGATGCGGGCGGCGGCGGCCAGCGTGCGGCCGATGCCGGGGGTGCTGCCGGCGCGCAGACAGTCCTTGGCCAGCGGACGCATTGCGCGCATGCCGTCCAGTTCGGTGAAGGCACCCATGCCGGCGGCGGCCTGCTCGACTGCACCGGCAAGCAGCAGTACCGGCCAGCCGTTGTCCTGCGCGACCTGCACGCCGGTCATCGCATTGGTCACCGCGACGCCGCTGGACACCATGGCCACCGCGGCGAGGCGGCCGGCGATGTAGTTGTGGGCGGCGGCCATCATCACCGTCGCCTGCTGGTGACGGGCGCCGGTGACGGTCAGGCCGGCCCGTGAGCAGGCGCCGATCGTCTCGTCGATCGGCAGGCCGGGCATTGCGTACAGATGGGTGATGCCGAGTGCGGCCAGCGCCTGCGCGACCGCGTCGTGACCGCGCACGCGGCGCGCCTGCAACGCGTCGCGCAGGGCGTCCCGATGCGCCGGCGCGAGCGCGGCCAGGCGGTGGAGTACCGCGTCGGTCCGGCGCTTCCGATCAGACGGGGCGCGCATCCTGTTCGTCGCCGGTTGCGGGCAGTGGCGCCAGTTCGTCGAGGATGCGTTCGATCTCGGCAATCACCGACGGGTCCAGTGTCTGCCGCACTGCGTCGGCGAGGGTGGCGACCGTCGGGTGGCGGAACAGCAGCGCAGTCGGCAGATCGACCGGCAGTACCGACACGATGCGGGCGACCACCCGGGTGGCTTTCAGCGAGTCGCCGCCGAGCGCGAAGAAGTTGTCGTGCACGCCGATGTCGCCGCCCAGCACGTCCTGCCAGGACTGGACGAGGATGTCCTCGACCACGTCGCGCGGCGCGACGAAGTCCGGCGTGCGCAGCGCCTGCAGCCTTTCGGCCAGACCGATGCGCTGCACCTTGCCGGTCGGTCCCTTCGGAATTTCGGCCAGCAGCAGCACCTCGCTCGGTACCTTGAAGTCGGCCAGCCGGCCGAACAGGAATGCGCGCAGCGCTTCCGGCCCGATGGCGCTGCCCGGCCGCGGCACGACGGCGGCGGCGACGTCCTCGCCCAGCGTCGGGTGCGGCACCGCGAAGGCGACCGCCTGCGCGACGTCCGGGTGGGTCAGCAGCGCTTCGTCGATTTCGCGTGGCGTGATCTTCTCGCCGCCGCGGTTGATCATTTCCTTCAGCCGTCCGGTGATGTGCAGATAGCCGTCGGCATCGACATAGCCCTCGTCGCCGGTGCGGAACCAGCCCGCGGTGAAGGCGCTGCGGTTGGCCTCCGGATGGGCGTGGTAGGCACGCATCACGTTGGCGCCGCGGATGGCGATCTCGCCGCGCGCGCCGGCGGCCAGCGGCGCACCGGCGGCGTCGATGACGGCGATTTCCGGGCCGGCTGGCAGGCCGACCGAACCGGGCTTGCGCACGGCCGGTGGCAGCGGATTGCTGGCCATCTGGTGCGCCGCCTCGGTCATGCCGTAGGCCTCGATCACCGGACAGCCGAAGTGCGCTTCGAGTGCGGCCAGCGTGGGCGGCGCCAGCGCGGCCGACGACGAGCGCACGAAGCGCAGCGGGCGTTGCGGCCGGCGACCGTCGGCGGCAGCGAGCACGGCCTGGTGCATGGTTGGCACCGCCGAATACCAGGTGGCGCCGCAGGCATCGAGCCAGTCGAAGAAGTCGGGCAGGCGCAGTGCCGGTGCGCATACGGTGCGGCCGCCGGCGGCCAGCGGCGCCAGCAGGCCGGCGACCAGGCCGTGGATGTGGAACAGCGGCATCGCGTTCAGTGCGCAGTCGTCAGCGCCGAGCTGCAGCGCGGCGACGATGTGGGCCATCGACGCGGCGAGGTTGGCGTGGCTCAGCGGAACCTGCTTCGGACGCGAGGTGGTGCCCGAGGTGTGCAGCACCAGCGCGATGTCGTCGGACGCCGGTGTCGGCGGCAGCGGCGCGTCGCCGGTCGCCCACAGCGCTTCGCCCGCCTCGATCACCGGCAGACCGCGCTGCGCCGCGATCTCGCGCGCCAGCGCCGGGCTGTCGCCGGTGACGACCAGCGCACGTGCCGCGAGGTCGTCGAGGTAAAAGGCCAGTTCGGCCGGCCCGTACTGCGGATTGAGTGGTGCGCAGGCGGCGACGCGCATTGTGCCCAGCACCGCCAGCGCCATGTCGATGCCATTGGGCGCGAGCACCGCCACCCGGTCGGTCGGCGTGATGGCGAGCGCGCGGAGCCGCTGCGCCAGCAGGCGGGTGCGTCGGGCGAGCTCGGCGCGCGACAGGCTCCTGCCGTCGCTGCGCATCAGCGCCGCGCGGTCACCGGCATCGGCCGCCAGTGCCTCGATCAGCACTGCGACGGACGGCGGTCCAGCTTCGGTGGGTGATTCGGGCATCGTGGCCTCTCTCCTCGGTACGGCGTCGACGGACCTTCGCGCTCGTATCGCCGTGATGGTAGGGGTGTGCAGCGAATTGCCGAGTAAATATTTGGGAACCCGGCGTGGTCACCGATGCCGCGAGCGGTCAGTCGTGAGGTATTGCGCGGATCGGCGCGCCTTCGGGTACGCTGCGCGGCTTGTCGCACCGCCGTATCCACCATGAGCGCGCCCGCTTCCTCGACCCCGTCGCCCCGTGTGCTGTCCGTCATTCCGCCGATGACGCAGCTGAACACGCCCTATCCGTCCACCGCCTATCTGACCGGTTTCCTGCGCTCGCGCGGCGTCGATGCGGTGCAGGAGGATCTGGCGCTGACGCTGGTGCTGGACCTGCTGTCGCGCGAGGGTCTGGTGGCGCTGCGCGAGGCCTGCGACGCGCTGCCGCAGAAGAAGCGCCCGCGCGCCGCCGCCAGTTTCGCGGCGCAGCATTCGCGCTACGCGGCGACCATGGCGCCGGTGCTCGCTTTCCTGCAGGGGCGCGATCCGACGCTGGCGCACCGCATCGTGTCGCGCGGCTTTCTGCCCGAAGGGCCGCGCTTCGAATCGCTGGAGGCCTACATCGACCCGGACGGCGGCGATCCGCTGGCCTGGGCCTTCGGCGCACTGGGCGTGCAGGACCGTGCGCGCCATTTCGCGACGCTCTACCTGAACGACGTCGCCGATGCGATACGCGAAGCCGTCGACCCGCGCTTCGAATTCGTCCGCTACGCCGAATCGCTGGCGCAGAGCCAGCCCAGCTTCGACCCGCTGGCGCAGGCGCTGGCTGCAACGCCCACCCTGGTCGACCGCGCGCTCGACCGGCTGACGCGCGAAGCGCTGGCGCGCCACACGCCGCGCGTGGTGCTGCTGTCGGTGCCCTTTCCCGGCGCCGTGTACGCGGCCTTTCGCATCGCGCAAACGATACGGGCGGTCGATCCGTCCATCGTCACCGTGCTCGGCGGCGGCTTCGTCAACACCGAACTGCGCGAACTGGCCGAGCCGCGCGTGTTCGACTTCTTCGATTACGTGACGCTGGACGCCGGCGAGCGGCCGCTGCTGGCGCTGCTCGACCACCTCGCCGGTGGCCGCTCCCGACAGCGACTGGTGCGCACCTTCCTGCGTGAGGACGGTGTGGTGAAGTACGTGAACTTCGTCGAGCCGGACATTCCGTTCGACGAGGTCGGAACGCCGACCTGGGCCGGTCTGCCGCTGGACCGCTACCTGTCGCTGCTCGACATGCTCAATCCGATGCACCGGCTGTGGTCGGACGGGCGCTGGAACAAGCTCACGGTGGCGCACGGCTGCTACTGGAAGAAGTGCAGCTTCTGCGACGTGAGCCTCGACTACATTTCGCGCTACGACGCGGCGAGTGCGAGCACGCTGGTCGATCGCGTCGAAGCCATCGTCGCCGAGACCGGACAGAGCGGTTTCCATCTGGTCGACGAGGCGGCGCCGCCGAAGTCGCTGCGCGCCTTCGCCGCCGAACTGAAGCGGCGTGATGTGAGCATTTCGTGGTGGGGCAATATCCGCTTCGAGAAGTCGTTCACGCCGGAGCTGTGCCTGGAACTGGCCGACAGCGGCTGCATCGCCATTTCCGGCGGACTGGAAGTGGCGAGCGACCGGCTGCTGCAGCTGATGAAGAAGGGCGTGTCGGTCGAGCAGGTCGCGCGCGTCACGCGCGGCTTCGCCGACGCCGGCATCCTGGTGCACGCCTACCTGATGTACGGCTTTCCGACGCAGACCGTGCAGGACACGATCGATGCGCTGGAATACGTGCGCCAGCTGTTCGAGCACGGCTGCATCCAGAGCGGCTTCTTCCATCGCTTCGCCTGTACCGTGCATTCGCCGGTCGGCATGCACCCGGAGGACTACGGCGTGACGCTGCTGCCGCTGCCGCCGGTCACCTTCGCGAAAAACGACGTCGGCTTCATCGACCCGGTCGGTACCGACCACGACGCGATGGGCGCCGCGCTGAACAAGGCGCTGTACAACTACATGCACGGCATCGGCCTGGACGAGGACGTGCGCGCCTGGTTCGGCGGCCGCGTGCCGAAGACCCGCGTGCCGCGCCATTTCATCGAGCGCGCGCTGGCCGGCTGAGCCGGTGCGTCGGCATCTGGACGCGTTACGGCGTGCTGGGTATGCTGATTCACGACTGCCGGCCACGAGCCGGTCCGTCCATCTGCGTAACCGGAGCAAAGCCGTGTCATCCGCATCCTTCGCCACCATCCCCCTCAGTTCCCGTCTGCTGCGCACCATCCGTGACGTGGCCATCGACAACGCCCGCCAGCTGCTGCACGAAGCGCCGCTGCTGCTGCGTCACCATCACCACGCTCGTGCCGCACTGCTGGCCCGGGTGGCCATCGAGGAAGTGGGGCGCGCGGTTCAGGCTTTCGACGCGCTCGGCCGCAACGTGACGGACGAGGCGGTGGCGATGCGGGTCAAGCTGAATTTCGAGGACTACTCGAAACGCCTTAACGCGGCGGTGTTCCCGCTGCTGCTGGAAGAGCCGCAGCGGCGTGACGAGGTGATGGCGCAGATCGACGATTTGATCGAGGCCGGCCAGAACCCGCGCGATCCGGCGCTCTACACCGGCGTCGATTCACTGACCGGCCGCGTCACCACGCCCAATGGTTCGATCGGCCCGGCGGCGGCGTCACGGCGCGTCGCGCTGGCGAAGGACATCTTCGCGCGCGGCGAGATGCTGGTGCTGTTCACGCCGCCCAAGCTGCGCACCCGCGCCGAGGACCGCGCGTTCGCGCTGCGGCCGGGCGAACTGATCGCCGCCCGCCAGGGTGTCGAGGCGTGGGAGGTCTACATCGAGAACATCCGCGCCGGCGACGCGCGCTTCGATTCCGCGCTCGACGAGATGCGCCGCCGCACGACCGACGGCGAGCGCTGATCGCGCGCGTCAGCCTTCCGGCTTGTCGTCCCACAGCGAGGCGACGGCCGGCCCAGTCGCATTGAAACCGAGATGGCGATAGATGGCCGCGGTGGCGATGCGGCCGCGTGGCGTGCGCTGCAGATAGCCCTGCTGGATCAGATAGGGCTCCAGCACGTCCTCGATGGTGTCGCGCGATTCGCCGATGGCGGCGGCGAGGTTGTCTACGCCGACCGGGCCGCCGTCGAACTTGTCGATCACCGCTTCGAGCAGCTTGCGGTCCATCAGGTCGAGGCCGACGCTGTCCACGTCCAGCATGATCAGTGCGGCGTCGGCCACTTCGCGCGTGATCTCGCCGTTCGCCTTCACCTGCGCGTAGTCGCGGCAGCGGCGCAGCAGGCGGTTGGCGATGCGCGGCGTACCGCGCGAACGACGGGCGATTTCAAGGCTGCCGGCGTCGTCGATCGCGCAGTCGAGCAGGCGCGCCGAGCGACGCACGATGAGCGCCAGTTCGTCGGCCGAATAGAATTCCAGCCGGGCGACGATGCCGAAGCGGTCGCGCAGCGGATTGGTGAGCATGCCGGCGCGCGTGGTGGCGCCGACCAGCGTGAACGGCGGCAGGTCGAGCTTGATCGAGCGAGCGGCCGGGCCTTCGCCGATCATGATGTCGATCTGGAAATCCTCCAGCGCCGGGTAGAGGATTTCCTCCACGACCGGGCTCAGGCGGTGGATTTCGTCGATGAACAGCACGTCGTTCGGTTCGAGGTTGCTGAGTATTGCCGCCAGATCGCCGGCGCGCTCCAGCACCGGGCCCGAGGTCTGACGCAGATTGACGCCCATTTCCGCGGCGACGATGTGGGCCAGCGTGGTCTTGCCGAGGCCCGGCGGGCCGAACAGCAGCACGTGGTCCAGCGGTTCGCCGCGGCCGCGCGCGGCGGCGACGAAGATGTCGAGCTGGTCGCGTATCTTCTGCTGGCCGATGTATTCGTCGAGCCGCTTCGGCCGCAGTGCGCGCTCCAGCGCGTCCTCCTGCGGGCTGGCGGGCGCGGCCGATACGATGCGCGGGCCGCTGGGCAGGGAATCGGTCTGTATGGCCATGCGCTCACACCTCCGACGGGTCGATCCAGCGCCACTCGCCCGGCGCCAGATCGGCCGGCAGTTCCAGCCTGCCGACCGCGACCCGGTGCAGCGCCTCGCAGCGGTTGCCGGCGGCGGCCACCATGCGCTTGACCTGGTGGTACTTGCCTTCGCCTATCGTGATCGACAGGCGGTTCGCGTCGATCTGCTCGACCGCGTGCGCGGCCACCGATATGCCGGGCGCGTCGTTCAGTTCGACGCCGCCGCGCAGCGCGGCGAGCTGGGCGTCGTCGACCGGATGCTTGGTGGTCGCGACATAGCGCTTCAGCACGCCGTGCTTGGGCGAGGTGAGCTTGTGGATGAACTGGCCGTCGTCGGTCAGCAGCAAGAGGCCGGTGGTGTCCTCGTCGAGCCGGCCGACGCATTGCACCGCGCGCACCACCAGTGGCGAGGGCAGCAGCGTGAACACCGCCGGGTGGTGCTTGGGCTTCTGCGAGCACTCGTAGCCGGCCGGCTTGTGCAGCATCACGTAGGCCTTCTCGTGGTAGCGCCAGGGCTGGCCGTTCACGGTGAATTCCAGGCCCTCGGGGTCGAGTTCGACGAAGGGGTCGTCGATCATTTCACCGCCAACGGTGACGCGTTCGAGGCGCACCAGCGCGCGGCATTCGCGGCGGGTGCCGAAGCCCTGGCTCTGCAGGATGCGTTCGAGTTGCATATCAGTGGTTTCCGCCCACGTAGGGGTTGTACTTTCGTTCCTCGCCGAAGGTGGACATCGGGCCGTGGCCGGGGATGAAGCGGATGTCGTCACCGAGCGGGAACAGTTTTTCGCGGATGGAACGGATCAGGTCGCCGTGGTTGCCGCGCGGAAAGTCGGTGCGGCCGATCGAGCCGGCGAACAGCACGTCGCCGACCTGGGCCAGGCGGCCGGCGCGGTCGACGAACACCACGTGGCCCGGCGTGTGGCCGGGACAGTGCACCACGTCCAGCGTCACCTTGCCCACCGTCACGGTGTCGCCGTCGGCCAGCCAGCGGGTCGGCACGAAGGGGCGACAGGGCGGGAAACCGAACATCTGCGCCTGCACCGGGAAGCCGTCTATCCAGAACTTGTCGTCCGGGTGCGGCCCTTCGATCGGCAGATCGAACTGTTCCGCCAAGTCCTGTGTCGCGCCGGCGTGATCGAGGTGGCCGTGGGTGATCAGGATCTTTTCCAGCGAGATGCCGTGGCGCTTCACCTCGGCCAGCACGCGGTCGAGATCGCCGCCCGGGTCGACGACGGCGCCCTTCATCGTTTCGTCGCACCACAGCAGGGTGCAGTTCTGGGCGAACGGGGTGACCGGGATGATGGCGTGCTGGAGCATGGGCGAGGCAGTTGCGAGAAAGCGACATTGTACGTGGCGGCGGTGCGCCATCCGACACGGCGGCTTACAGCTCGGGCAGACAGAAACCGCGGCGGCAGGGTAGGCTGGACGCGACGGCATTCATTCCGAGGCAGCGCATCGTGATCGATCTTCATTTCTGGCCGACACCGAACGGTTACAAGGTATTGATGTTCCTCGAAGAAGCGAACGTCGAGCACCGCATCGTGCCGGTCAATATCGGTGCCGGCGAGCAGTTTCGCCCCGAATTCCTGGCCATCTCGCCGAACAACCGAATGCCCGCAATCGTCGATCACGCATCGGCCGACGGCGGGGCGCCGCTGTCGGTGTTCGAGTCCGGCGCCATCCTGCTTTATCTCGCGGAAAAGACGGGCAAGTTCCTGCCGGCCGATCTGCGTGCCCGGGTGCAGGCGCTCGAATGGCTGTTCTGGCAAGTCGGTGGCCTCGGGCCGATGGCCGGGCAGAATCACCATTTCGTCCAGTACGCGCCGGAGGCGATCGCCTACGCAATCAAGCGCTACGTCGACGAAACCGGCCGCCTGTATGGCGTGCTGAACAAGCATCTGGCGGACCGCGCCTTCATCGCCGGCGACGACTACACGATCGCCGACATGGCGAGCTACCCGTGGGTGGTGCCGCACAAGCGCCAGCAGATGGACCTGGACGATTTTCCGCACCTGAAGCGCTGGTTCGAATCGATACGTGCCCGCACCGCCACCGTGCGCGCGTACGAGCGCGGCGCCCAGGTCAGCGACAAGCCGGTCGTGGACGAGCAGTCGCGCAAGCTGCTGTTCGGCCAGAACGCCGATACGGTGGCGAAGCAATGAGGCTGTGCTAGGCTGCAAAAGCCGTTCTCACCCTCGTCAGTGTTCCTTCGGGAGAAAGACAATGAGCACCGAAAAGCTGATCCACGACGCCGCCGACCAGTGCGACTGGGACCCCGACATGGTGGTCAGCGTACTCGCCGATTTCATCGACGAGTTCTGTGACCCGGACGATTTCAAGGCCTTCCTCGAAGCCCGCGTCGCCGAAGAGGCGGACGACGAGTACGAGGAAGACGAAGAGGACGAGGTCGCGAACGACGACGACTACTGAGTCGTTGCCGACGGGCTTCGTTGCAAAGAATCCTTTGGGCGTGGTCTTCCCGCGACGGCGCCCGTCATCATCGACAGCGCAGGTCTATCCGCACTGTCGCGGTCAGAGAACCGCTCCGCTGCCGGCAGCGGGGCCTCTGAATATCGAAGCTCCGCCCTTCAGTCGCGCTCAGCGCTCGAAATCTCCATCGACGTAGTACCAGCGGCCGTCCTCCCGCACGAAACGGCTGTTTTCGTGCAGGCGGTGCGCCCGTCCGCCCAGCTTGCTGCGGGCGACGAATTCGACCGTGCCGTGATCGGCGTCCTGCAACGCGCTGCGCTTCACCTCCAGCCCGAGCCATTTCAGGCCCGGCTCAGGCGGCGGCAGCGCAGCAGGGCGCGTCGTCGGGTGCCAGGTGGCCAGCAGGTAGTCGCGCAGATCGAGTACGAAGGCGCTGTAGCGGGAACGCATCAGCGCCTCCGGCGTCGGTGCCGGTTCGCCGGCATGGAAGCGCGCGCAGCAGGCGTCCGCCGCGCGGCCGCTGCCGCACACGCAGACCGACATCAGTAACGGCTGACCCGCGTATTGCCGCTGGAGCCGACCAGTTTCACGCGGTCGCCCGGGTTGAACTTCTCGTCGCCTTCCTGCACCACGGCGATCACGTTGCCGCTGTCCAGACGTATCGTGATTTCCTGACCGGAACGGCGGGTCGCGCCTTCCTCGATCAATGCACCGGCGACGCCGCCGACCACTGCGCCGGCGATGGCGCCTGCGGTCGAACCGCGTCCACCGGCCAGGCCGCCGATGGCGGCACCGCTGGCGGTACCGACGTGCGACTTGGTGCCCTCGATGGTGACCGCGCGCACGGCTTCGACCGTACCCATGCGTACCGACATTTCGCGCCGCGCTTGATCGCGCGAATACGTGTCACCGGACAGGCTGGACTGGCAGCCGGCCAGCACCAGTCCGGCCGTCATCAGCGCGGCAAGCGCCAAGCGATTCATTTCATCTCTCCGTCGGATCGCTGCCGGCACGATGCCGGCAAACCACCTCATTTAACGCGCCGGCAATGAACCGGCGATGCTGCAATCGTGAGCAGTTGTTTCCGTGCTCCGGGTCAGAAATCGAGCGAGCTGCCATAGGTGGCACGGAAGCGGCGCTCGATCTCGGTACGCGTCGGCGCGTGGTTCTGACCGCCGCGGCTGGCGATCTTGATCGCCCCCATCACCGATGCCAGGCGGGCCGACGACACGACATCCGCGCCGCGCGACAGACCGTACAGCAGACCGCCGCGATAGGCGTCGCCGCAGCCGGTCGGGTCGAGCAACGCGTCAGCCGGTACGCAGGCCACTTCGGTCACCGTGCCGCCGTGATAGACGCGCGAACCTTCGCCGCCGCGGGTCACGATCAGCGCGTCGACGCGCTCGGCGATCTGCGCTTCGCTGAGGCCGGTGCGGTCGCACAGCATGCGCGCCTCGTAATCATTGACCGTGCACCAGGTCGCCAGTTCGAGGAAGTGCAGCAGGTCGTCGCCGTTGAACATCGGCATGCCCTGACCCGGATCGAACACGAAGGGGATGCCGGCGTCGGCGAACTGCTGCGCGTGCGTCACCATGCCGTCGCGGCCGTCCGGGGCGACGATGCCCAGTTTCACGCCCTGTGCGTCGCCGACCCGGTTCTCGTGCGAAAAGCTCATCGCGCCCGGATGGAAGGCGGTGATCTGGTTGTCGTCGAGGTCGGTGGTGATGAAGCACTGCGCGGTGAAGGCGTCATCGACGCGGCGCACGTGGGTGACCGGGATGCCGAGCGCGGCGAAGCGCTCGAAATAGGGGCCGGCGTCCTGACCGACGGTGGCCATCATCAGCGGTTCGCCGCCCAGCAGCTTCAGGTTGTAGGCGATGTTGCCGGCGCAGCCGCCGAATTCGCGCCGCATGTCCGGCACCAGGAAGGACACGTTCAGGATGTGGATCTGGTCCGGCAGGATGTGGTGCTTGAAGCGGTCCGGAAAGACCATGATGTTGTCGTAGGCGATGGAGCCGCAGATGAGGACGGACATGGAGGGCGTGCCGGTAGCGGGAAAACCGCGAGTATACGGCGCATCGAGCGGCACCGGCAGGCCTTCAGAAGGCGTCGTCGCGTGCCCGGCGCAGCGTTTCGGCGCTGCTGACAGCGTTGCGCAGCCGGCGGGCGAAGGTGTCCGCCACGCGGTTCCAGTCCAGCTGCTCGACGCTGCGTCGCGCACCGGTCGCCATCGCGGCGCGCAGCGTGTCGTCGCGGCCGGCGCGCAAGGTCTGTTCGATGAAGGTCGCTTCGTCGCCCGGCGGCGCCAGCAGGCCATTGCGGCCGGGTTCTATCAGTTCGGCCGCGGCCGCCTGGGCGTAGCTCACCACCGGCAGGCCGCTGGCCAGTGCTTCGGTCAGCACGTTGCCGAAGGTTTCGGTCAGGCTGCCGAACAGGAACAGGTCGGCGCTGGCGTAGTGAGTGGCCAGATCCTCGCCGCTGCGCATGCCGGCGAACAGGTGGTGCGGATACTGCTGCGCCAGCGTTTCGCGCGCCGGTCCGTCGCCGACCCACAGCATGCGTGCGTCCGGCCGCTCGCGGCGCAGCGCTTCGAAGGCGCGGGCGACCAGATCGAGGTTCTTTTCCGGTGCCAGGCGGCTGACGAAGGCCACAACCAGATCGTCCGGCGCGGCGCCCCACGCTGCGCGCAGCGCCTCGCTGCGACGCGACGGCGAGAACAGCGCGGTGTCGACGCCGCGCGACACGACTTCGATATTGCGGTAGCCGCAGTCGGTCAGCTGCGCCTGCAGCGCCTGCGTCGGCACGAAGGTGGCGTGACCGAGGTTGTGGAAGCGGCGCAGGTAGGCGGCGATCGGCCGTTTCAGCCAGCGGATGCCGTAGTGCGCGCTGTAGGCGTCGAAGTTGGTGCGGAAGTCGCTGGTCACCGGCAGCTTGAGCTTGCGCGCCGCCGCCATCGCCGACCAGCCGAGCGGGCCTTCGGTGACCAGGTGCACGAGGTCGGGTCGCTCCAGCGTCCATAGCCGGGCCAGCTTCTGCTTGGCCGGCAGGCCGACGCGCAGGCTGCCGTACTTCGGAATCGGTACGCCGCGCGCCAGCACCTCGCGCAGCGGGCCGTCGCGCAGCGGCGCGTCGGTCGCGTGCTGCTTCGGCCGGATCAGCTGCACCCGGTGGCCGCGCGCAAGCAGGCCGTCCACCATGCGCTTCAGGCTCATCGCAACGCCATTGACCTCGGGCGGCCAGGTCTCGGTCACGACGGCAATGCGCAATGCCTCGTCCGCCGCCTGCAGGCGTTCGACGGTGAAGGCGATGTCGGTGCGGGGATCGTCGCGACGCATATGCACAGTGTCATCGCCGCCCAATGCAGGCCGGTGACGGGGTGGTGACAGCGGCGTGACAGTGGCCGCGCGAGCCGAGCGGATGAAATGCGGAGCGGCTGCCACTACACTGCGCGCTTCGACTCATCCTTCGTGCGCACATGTTTCCGTCCGTTCTGCGTGCCGGCCGTGTGACGGCCTGCCTGCTGGCGCTGTGCTCGGCGCCGTTTTGTGCGGCCGCCTTGACACCGGTCGAGCCGGCGGCGCTGCCTCAGGGCGACGCGAACCTTGCGGCACGGCTCGCGTCTTACGCCGGTCGTCCGGTGCTGGTGAATTTCTGGGCGTCGTGGTGCGAACCCTGTCGCGAGGAAATGCCGGCGCTGCAGGCGCTCGCCGACAGGGGTGTCGTTGTGCTGATCATCGCCGTCGCCGACCGCGACGCCGATGCCCGCCGCTTCCTCGATCAGGCGGGCGTCGCGCTGCCGCTGCTGTTCGATCGCGAGCAGCGCATCAGCAAGGCTTGGGGTGTGCGCCTGCTGCCCTACACCGTGGTGCTCGACGGCCGGCATCGCGTGGTGGCGCGGGCGCAGGGCGTGGTCGACTGGAATGCATCGGCGGTGCGCGAACAACTGCAGCGCCTGATGCGCTGATTGAATTTCGTCTGGAGAATGTCCATGGATCGTCGTCGTTTCATTCACGCCAGTGCGCTGGCCGGCCTGTCGGCCTCACTGCCCGGCGCGTTGCGCGCCGCCCCGGCCGGCTTCGATCCGTCGCCGGCGAGTGGTTGGCGCTCCTACGAGGTGGTGACCCGGGTGACGCCGGTGGCCAGCGATCAGGCGGTAACGGTGTGGATTCCGCTGCCGTCGCTGAACAACGACGACTGGATCCGCACGCTGGGCAACGAATGGAGCGGCAACGCCGCGCGCGCCGGTGTAGCCGAGGACACGGTCTATGGCGCACGCATGCTGGTCGCGCAGTGGAGCGCCGGGCAGGCGGCCCCGGAGATCGAGGTGGTCAGCCGCTTCGCCACCCGCGACCGCGCGATCGACTTCGCTGCGCCGAGCGCGGTACCGCCGCTCGACGCGGCCGAGCGGCGCCTGTTCACGCAGCCGACCGAACTGCTGCCGACCGACGGCATCGTGCTCGACACCGCGCAGAAGGCGACGCGCGGCGCGAAGACCGACACCGACCGCGCCCGTGCGCTGTACGAGTGGATCTGCGACAACACGGAGCGCAACCCGAAGACGCGCGGCTGTGGACTGGGCGACATCCGCAGCATGCTGGAAAGCGGCAACTTGTCGGGCAAGTGCGCCGACCTGAATGCGTTGTTCGTCGGCCTTGCCCGCTCGGTCGGACTGCCGGCGCGCGACGTCTATGGCATCCGCGTGGCCGATTCGAAGTTCGGCTACAAGAGCCTGGGCAAGAGCGGCGACATCACGAAGGCGCAGCACTGCCGCGCCGAGGTGTGGCTGGCCGGCTACGGCTGGGTGCCGGTCGATCCGGCCGACGTGCGGAAGGTGGTGCTGGAAGAGCGTCCGGGGCTGACGCTGAAGGACGACGTCGTCGTTGCCGCGCGGAAGAAGCTTTTCGGCGCGTGGGAAATGAACTGGCTGGCCTACAACGTCGCTCACGACATCGCACTGCCTGGGTCGAACGGCGCCGCCGTGCCCTTCCTGATGTATCCGCAGGGCGAAACCGCTGCCGGTCGCCTTGACAGCCTCGACCCGGCCGGTTTCAGCTACACCATCACTTCAAGGGAAGTCGTCGCCTGAGCTGAAAGGTGCTGGTCAGGGGCGCTCCAGCCCCTGACCCCTGGTCTCTAGCCCCTGCTCCTGAAACACTCACTCATGCCCGGCTTCCGGGTAGATCGTGATCGACAGGAAGCGGATGGGCACCTTGGTCAGCTTTTCCGGGCCGTGCGGCACGTTGCCGTCGAAGGTGAGCGCGTCGCCCGGCTGCAGGTCGTACACCGTCTTGCCGTGCCGGTACTCGATGCGGCCCTCCAGCATGTAGATGAACTCCGTGCCCGGGTGTTCGAACACCGGGAAGGTTTCGCTTTCCTGCTCGATCGTGATCAGGAAGGGCTCGAACAGCTTGGTCGGGCCCTGGTGGTAGGACAGCAGGTGGTAGGTGTGACCGCTGCGTGTGCCGCGGCGGGCCACTTCCATGCTCTCGCCGGCCTTGATCAGCTGCGCGCCGCCGCCCTCCGTCTCGTAGTTCTTGAACAGCGCCGACAGCGACACGCCGAGCGCGCGCGCGATGCGTGACAGCGCGTCGAGGCTGGTCGCGGTCTGGCCGTTCTCGATGCGCGACAGCATGCCGCGGCTGATGTCGGCGCGCTCCGAAATATCGGCAATCGTCAGGCCGTGCGCCCGGCGCAGCTCCCGGATGGTGTTTCCGAGGTAGCGCTCCAGCTCCCCTTCCATGACGCCGTCTTGTGTACTCATTGCTTTTCCGCCTCCAGACTGGGCCTCTACCTGTCCCTTGTGACCGTTATCTTACACGCGGGGTTTCATAAGAAGAATTTAAGTTGACTTGGGTACAAAAAGGTTCATGATTCGAAAAAAAGTTGCTTCACCCGAAACACGCTGCATTGCAGCAGAAGCGACACCCTTTCAGTCTGGACTACAGGAAAGCACATGCCCTGGCGCCTATTGCGATTCGGTCTGTCGAAGTCCCATCCGGAACCCCGGATGTTTACGGCTCACGACAAGCTCAAGCCCTCGTACGACGTGGTGATCATCGGCGGGGGTGGCCACGGCCTCTCCAGCGCCTACTACCTCGCCCGTGATCACGGCATCACCAACGTGGCGGTGCTCGAAAAGGGCTATATCGGTGGCGGCAACACCGGCCGCAACACCACCATCATCCGCTCGAACTACCTGACGCCCGAAGGCGTCAAGTTCTACGACAAGTCGGTCCAGCTGTGGCAGGACCTGTCGACCGAGTTCGACCTCAACCTCTTCTACTCGACGCGCGGCCACTTCACGCTGGCCCACACCGACTCCGCGATGCGCACCATGCGCTGGCGCGCAGAGGTGAACAAGCACTACGGCATCGCGTCCGAAGTGGTGGGTCCGGAAGAAGTGAAGCGCCAGACCCCGCAGATCGATCTGTCCTGTGGCGGCCACGCGCCGATCCAGGGCGCGCTGTACCACGCGCCGGGTGCCGTGGCCCGCCACGACGCGGTGGCCTGGGGTTACGGTCGCGGTGCGGACATGCGCGGTGCGGAAATCCACCAGCAGACCGCAGTCACCGGCATCGAGGTCAAGGGTGGCAAGGTGGTCGGTGTACACACCACCAAGGGTTTCATCTCGACCAACAAGGTCATCTGTGCGGTCGCCGGCTTTACGCCGCGCATCACCGACATGGTGGGCTTCAAGACGCCCATCTTCGTGCATCCGCTGCAGGCCATGGTGAGCGAGCCGATGAAGCCCTGGCTCGACACCATCCTGGTGTCCGGCAGCCTGCATATCTATGTCAGCCAGAGCGCCCGCGGCGAACTGGTGATGGGCGCCTCGCTCGATCCGTACGAAGTGCAATCGACGCGGTCGACGCTGGACTTCCCGGAAGGCCTCGCCGCTCACCTGCTGGACATGTTCCCCTTCCTGTCGCATTCCAAGGTGGTGCGCCAGTGGGCCGGCATGGCCGACATGACGCCGGACTTCGCGCCCATCATGGGTCTGACCCCGGTCGAAGGTTTCTACCTCGATTCCGGCTGGGGTACCTGGGGCTTCAAGGCGACGCCGGTCTGCGGCAAGACCATGGCCTGGACCGCCGTCAATGACAAGCCGCACGAGCTGATCACCGGCTTCTCGCTCGACCGCTTCCGCAACTACTCGCTGACCGGCGAGAAGGGTGCGGCGAGCGTGGGTCACTGAGCGCCGAACAGAGAGCGGAGACGACGACATGAAACTGATGACCTGTCCGATGAACGGCACGCGTCCGATCTCGGAGTTCGCCTACTGGGGCGAAATCCGTCCGGCACCCGACGCCGACACCTGCACCGACGAGCAGTGGGCCGACTACGTGTTCAACCGCAATGGCGCACCCGGCGTGAAGAAGGAATGGTGGTGCCACACGCCGTCGAACACCTGGTTCATCGCCGAGCGCGATACCGAAAAGGACAAGGTGCTGCGCACCTATCTGCATGGAGAAGACAAGTGATGCGCCTGCCCGCAATGCCCGACGAGTGGCTCGATCGCAGCCGCACTGTCCGGTTCCGTTTTGAAGGTCGCGCCTTTGAAGCCGTCGCTGGCGACAGCATCGCCAGCGCGCTGTGGGCGGCCGGTCAGCGCAGCCAGGGCCGCAGCTTCAAGTACCACCGCGTGCGCGGCATCCTGTCTGCCGCCAACCACGACGTGAACGTGATGGTGCAGGACGGCCAGAAGCTGAACACCCGCGGCGACGTGGTCGCCGTGCGCGAGGGCATGGACCTGACCGCGGTGAACACCTTCGGCGGTCTGGCCAATGACCGCGCGCGTCACCTGGGCATGTTCGCCCGCTTCCTGCCGGTCGGCTTCTACTACAAGGCCTTCCACAACAAGCGCCTGTTCCCGATGTGGGAGCGCGTGTTCCGCCGCATCACCGGCCTCGGCGTGGTCGACTTCTCGACGCCGCACATCCGCACTGCCAAGCGCTACGACTTCTGCGACGTGCTGGTGATCGGCGCCGGTCCGTCCGGTCTGTCGGCCGCGCTGTCGGCCGCCGATGCCGGTGCCCGCGTGGTGATCTGCGATGAGAACGCACGCGCCGGTGGCAGCGGCCTCTATCAGCTCGGCGGCGACGCCATCCGTCGTCAGCAGACCCGCGCGCTGCTCGACAAGGTGAAGGCGCACGCCAACATCCGTCTGCTGGAAGGTACCTACGCCGGTGCCTATTACGCCGACCAGTGGGTGCCGCTGATCGACGCCGACAAGATGACGAAGATGCGCGCCAAGGCGGTCATCGTTGCCAGCGGCGCCTTCGAACAGCCGGCGGTGTTCCGCAACAACGACCTGCCGGGCGTCATGAACGGCTCGGCGATGCAGCGCCTGATCTATCGCTACGCTGTCAAGCCGGCGGGCAACGCCGTCGTGTTGGCGGCCAACGCCGACGGTTACCGCGTCGCGCTCGACCTGATCGCTGCCGGCGCCAGCGTCGCCGCCGTGCTCGACATGCGCGCCAGCGTGCCGCCGTCGGCACAAGCCGACGCACTGCGCGCCAAGGGTGTCGAAATCCTCGCCGGCCACGCCGTCTATGAGGCGCACGCCGACGGCAAGGGCGAATTGGCCGGCATCACCGCCTGCCGCATCGACGGCTCGGGCCGCGTGGTGTCGGGTTCGCAGCGTCGCATCGCCTGTGATGGTCTGGCCATGAGCACCGGCTGGGCGCCGGCTGCCAACCTGCTGTACCAGGCCGGCACCAAGATGCGCTTCGACGAACTGCTGCAGCAGTTCGTGCCGGACCAGCTGCCGGAAGGCGTGTTCGCCTGTGGTCGCGTCAATGGCGTGTTCAAGCTGGAGTCGCGCATCGCCGACGGCCAGCGCGCCGGTCTCGCCGCCGCGGCGCACGCCGGTCACGGCACGGCGGGCAGCGTCGACGTGCCGCCCGAAACCGAATCGCCGTCGCACGCCTGGCCCATCGTCGCCCATCCGGACGGCAAGAACTTCGTCGATTTCGACGAAGACCTGCAGGTGAAGGATTTCGAGAACGCGGTGCAGGAAGGCTACGACAACATCGAGCTGCTGAAGCGCTTCTCGACCGTCGGCATGGGCCCCAGCCAGGGCAAGCACTCGAACATGACGGCGCTGCGCATCCTCGCCCGCCTGACCGGCAAGTCGCCGCAGCAGGTCGGTACCACGACCGCGCGCCCCTTCTTCCACCCGGTGCCGCTGTCGCACCTGGCCGGTCGCGGCTTCAGCCCGCAGCGCCACTCGCCGCTGCACGGCCGTCACGCTGCGCTCGGTGCGGTGTTCATGCAGGCCGGCGCGTGGGAGCGTCCGGAGTACTACGCGGTCGAGGGCAAGTCGCGCATCGACTGCATCCGCGAAGAAGCGCGCCGCGTGCGCACCGCTGTCGCGCTGATCGACGTCGGTACGCTGGGCAAGCTGGAAATCCGCGGTCCGCAGGCGGCCGAGTTCCTGAACCGCTGCTACACCGGCCGCTACGACAACATGAAGGTGGGCGCCACGCGCTACGCCGTCATGTGTGACGAGTCCGGCGTGCTGAGCGACGAAGGCGTGGTGGCCCGGGTGGCCGAGGACGTCTTCTACTTCACCACCACCAGCTCGGGTGCGGCCACCGTCTATCGCGAACTGTCGCGCCTGAACATCGAGTGGAAGCTGGACTGCGGCCTGATCAACCTGACCGGCTCGTACTCGGCGATGAACCTCGCCGGCCCGGCGTCGCGCAAGGTACTGGCCCAGCTGACCGACATGGACCTGTCGTCGGCGGCCTTCCCCTACCTGGCGGTGCGCAGCGGCAGCGTCGCCGGCATTCCGGTGCGCATGATGCGGGTCGGTTTCGTCGGCGAATGGGGCTACGAAATCCACGTGCCGGCCGAATACGGCCCGACGCTGTGGGACGCGCTGATGAAGGCCGGGGAATCGGCGGGCATCGGCCCCTTCGGTGTCGAGGCCCAGCGTCTGCTGCGCCTGGAGAAGGGCCACCTGATCGTGAGCCAGGACACCGACGGCCTGACCAATCCGTTCGAGGTCGGCATGGACTGGGCGGTCAAGCTCGACAAGCCCTTCTTCACCGGCAAGCGCTCGCTGCAGATCGTCAAGAAGATGCCGCTCAAGCGCAAGCTGGTCGGCTTCCGCCTGGCCGAGAACTACAGCGGCGAAGTGCCCAAGGAATGCCACCTGATCATCGAGAACGGTGACATCGCCGGCCGCGTGACCAGCATTTCGTGGAGCCCGCACGTCGGTCGCTACATCGGTCTGGCCTTCGTGCTGCCCAGCATGACCGAGCCGGGTACGCCGTTCTCGATCCGCATCACGGACGGCAGCATGGTCGCGGCCGAGGTCTGCAGCACGCCCTTCTTCGACCCGAAAGACGAACGCCAGAAGGAAATCGAATGAACGCCCCCTTCGCCCCTACTCGCATCAGTCCGCTGTTCGACGAACAGGCGCCGCACGCGGCGAAGTGGACCCAGGTCGAAACGATGCAGAGCGTCGCCGCCTACGGTTCGGCCGACGCTGCACGTGTGCCGCTGGCCGGTATCGGCGACCTGTCGTTCCGCCGCCGTGCCGGCGTCAAGGGACCGGGCGCCGCCGCCTGGCTCAACGCGCTCGGCATCGCCACGCCGGAACGGCCGAACAGCTATCTGCGACTCGATGACGGCACGCTGGTGCTGCGCATGGGCAATACCGAGTTCCTGGTCGAGGACGTCGCCGGCGGCAGTCGTGCCGCCACGATGCTCGCCACCGCGCCGGGCGCCGGCGTCTATCCGGTGCCGCGCTACGACGCCGCGCTGGTGATCACCGGCCGCAACGCGATCGAACTGACCCGCCAGACCTGCGCCTTCGACTTCGCCAGCCTGTCGCCGAGCGCGCAACCGCTGGTGATGACCTCGATGGTCGGCGTCGGCGTCACCGCGATCGCGCTCGACGGCGCCGACGGCACGTATTTCCGCCTGTGGTGCGACGGCACCTACGGCGGCTATCTGTGGGCCACGCTGGTCGAGGTGGCTGCGGATCTCGGAGGTGGAGCAGTCGGCCTCGATGCACTCGGGCGGATTGCACAGCAATAACAAGCAAAGAGCGCGTCATCGAAGCTGACGCAAATCAGTGGGATCAGAGCCGTTTGGACAGGGAGGGAATGTGATGTCACCCAGCGAAGCACAGCAGTTCCTGAAGGAAAACGAGGTCAAGTACATCCTCGCGCAGTTCGTGGATATCCACGGTTCGGCCAAGACGAAGTCGGTTCCGGCCGAGCACTACAAGACCGTGGTCACGGATGGCGCCGGCTTCGCCGGTTTCGCGATCTGGGGCATGGGCATGACGCCCAATGTCGACGCCGACTACATGGCCGTCGGCGACGCGTCGACGCTGTCGCTGGTGCCCTGGCAGCCGGGCTACGCCCGCATCGCCTGTGACGGTCACACCCATGGCAAGCCGCACGAGTACGACACCCGCGTCGTGCTGAAGAAGCAGCTGGAGCAGATCACCGCACGCGGCTGGACCTTCTTCACTGGCATGGAGCCGGAGTTCTCGCTGCTGCGCAAGGTCGAAGGCAAGATCCTGCCGGCCGACCCGGGCGACACGCTGTCCAAGCCCTGTTACGACTACAAGGGCCTGTCGCGCGCCCGCGTCTTCCTCGAACGCCTGTCCGAATCGCTGCGCGCGGTCGGCATCGACGTCTATCAGATCGACCACGAAGACGCGAACGGCCAGTTCGAAATCAACTACACCTTCACCGACGCGCTGACCTCCTGCGACCACTACACCTTCTTCAAGATGGGTGCCGCGGAGATCGCCGCCGAACTGGGCCTGATCTGCTCCTTCATGCCCAAGCCGTTCTCGAACCGTCCGGGCAACGGCCTGCACATGCACATGAGCATCGGCGACGGCAAGCGCAACCTGTTCGAGGACAAGTCGGACAAGAACGGCCTCGCCCTGTCCAAGCTGGCCTACCACTGGGCCGCCGGCCTGCTCAAGCACGCGCCGGCACTGGCTGCGCTGTGCTGCCCGACGGTCAATTCATACAAGCGTCTGGTGGTCGGTCGCTCGCTGACCGGCGCCACCTGGGCACCGGCCTACATCTGCTACGGCGGCAACAACCGCAGCGGCATGATCCGCAGCCCGGGCGGCCGCCTGGAACTGCGCCTGCCGGACGCTTCCTGCAACGCTTACCTCGCGACGGCCGCGGTCATCGCCGCCGGCATGGACGGGGTGATCAACGAGCTCGATCCGGGCGCGCCGCAGAACGACAACCTGTACGACTACAGCCAGGCGCAGCTCGATGCCGCCGGCATCCGCGTACTGCCGCAGAACCTGCATGAGGCGCTGGTGGCGCTCGAAAAGGACGAAGTGATCCGTGGTGCTCTGGGTCCGGTCGTCGACGAGTTCCTGCGTCTCAAGCATATGGAGTGGGTCGAGTACATGCGTCACGTTTCCGATTGGGAAGTGAACAGCTACCTCGAATTCTTCTGATCATCCCCGGAGAACTGTTATGTGTGGAATCGTGGGTTTGCTGGTCAAGACACCGGCATTGAAGGAACGCCTGGGCGAACTGATGGTGCCCATGCTGATCGGCATGACCGAGCGCGGTCCGGACTCGGCGGGTCTGGCCGTGTTCGGCGACACGCTTGCTGAGAACTCGCGCAAGCTGAGCCTGTACTCGGGTCTCACCGACGACGGTGCCGACTTCAACTGGCACGGCCTGACGCACGCGCTGAAGGAACACCTCGATGTCGATGCGCACATCGACGTCAAGCACAACCATGCCGTGCTGTCCTTCGCCGTGTCGCCGGAACTGGTCAAGCGCTGGCTGCGCGAGAACCATCCGAAGCTGCACATCCTGAGCACCGGTCGCACCATCGACCTGTACAAGGACATCGGCACGCCGGCGCAGGTCGCAGACCGCTACGACTTCAAGTCGATGAAGGGTTCGCACCTGGTGGGTCACACCCGCATGGCGACCGAATCGGCGGTGACGCCGGATCGCGCACACCCCTTCACCGCCGGCGAAGACTTCTGCCTGGTGCACAACGGTTCGCTGTCGAACCCGAACTCGATCCGCCGCAAGCTGACGCCGGCCGGCATCCACTTCGAAACCGACAACGACACCGAAGCCGCCTGCCGCTTCCTCGAATGGCGTCTGCGTGAAGGCGACGACCTGGAAGTCGCGCTGCAGAAGGGCTTCGACGAACTCGACGGCTTCTTCACTTTCCTGATGGGCACGCCGGACAAGCTTGCGCTGATCCGCGACCCCTTCGCCTGCAAGCCCGCCGTTGTGGCCGAAACCGACGACTACGTCGCGATCGCGTCGGAGTTCCGTTCGCTGGCCCACCTGCCTGGCGTCAAGCACGCCAACGTGTTCGAACCCGCGCCCGAGGAGATGTACGTATGGAACGCATGACCTTTGATCTCGCCAGCTCGTCGCTGACCGAGATGAACACCTTCCTGCACAAGGGTCTTGAGGAGGGCGACAAGCGCCACATTTCGGTGCTGAACCCGGACGGCGCGCACAACATCGCGGTCGGCCTGAACCAGCCGGTCACGGTCGAGGTGCATGGCCATGCGGGTTACTACGCCGCCGGCATGAACAAGCACGCTCGCGTCGTCATCCACGGCAGCGCCGGCACCGGTGTCGCCGAGAACATGATGAGCGGCACCGTGCATGTGAAGGGCTTTGCCTCGAACGGCGCCGGCGCCACCGCCCACGGCGGTCTGCTGGTGATCGACGGTGACGCCGGTCTGCGCTGCGGCATCTCGCTGAAGGGCGGCGACATCGTCGTCGGCGGCAGCGTCGGCAGCTTCTCCGGCTTCATGGCCCAGGCCGGCCACATGGTCATCTGTGGCGACGCCGGCGACGCGCTCGGCGACTCGCTGTACGAGGCGGTTATCTACCTGCGCGGCAACGTCAAGTCGCTCGGTGCCGATGCCCGCTTCGAGGACATGACCGACGCCGACTACGCGACGCTGGCCGAACTGCTGTCCAAGGCCGGTCTCGAGCACGACCCGAAGAGCTTCAAGCGCATCGCTTCCGCGCGTTCCCTGTACCACTGGAACGCCGACGCGAACCAGGAGTATTGACCCACACGGAGCGGCGCTGCCGCTCCGGGCCCCGAGGGGCGGCGAGGAAGCTTGGGACGACCCGGTGCTTCCTCCGGTGCAGACACGGATACATCAAGGACTCAACATGGACATCAAACCCGTATCGTTCAAGCGCGTCTCCCGCGAGGAGTCCGCCAGCTTCGACCGCAGCGTCATCGACTACATCCAGAACGCGGCGGCGCACGGCCTGTACGAAATCCGCGGCATGGGCGCCAAGCGCAAGCTGCCGCATTTTGACGACCTGGTCTTCCTCGCCGGTTCGCTGTCGCGTTACCCGCTCGAGGGCTATCGCGAGAAGTGCGTCACCAAGACCATCCTCGGCACCCGCTTCGCCAAGAAGCCGCTCGAGCTGGACATCCCGATCACCGTCGCCGGCATGAGCTTCGGCGCGCTGTCGGCCAACGTGAAGGAATCGCTGGGTCGTGCCGCCACCGAGATGGGCACCACCACGACCACCGGTGACGGCGGCATGACGCCGGAAGAGCGCAACTCGTCGAAGACGCTGGTGTACCAGTGCCTGCCGTCGCGTTACGGCTTCAACCCGGACGACGTGCGTCGCGCCGACGCCATCGAAGTGGTGATCGGCCAGGGCGCCAAGCCGGGCGGCGGCGGCATGCTGCTGGGCCAGAAGGTGAACCCGCGCGTGGCCAAGATGCGCACGCTGCCGCAAGGCGTCGATCAGCGCTCGGCCTGCCGTCACCCGGACTGGACCGGTCCTGACGATCTGGCGATCAAGATCCAGGAACTGCGCGAACTGACCGACTGGGAAAAGCCGATCTACGTGAAGGTCGGCGCCACCCGCACCTTCAACGACGTCAAGCTGGCCGTTCATGCCGGCGCCGACGTGGTGGTGGTTGATGGCATGCAGGGCGGTACCGCGGCGACGCAGACCTGCTACATCGAACACATCGGCATCCCGACGCTGGCCGCAGTCCGCCAGGCGGTCGACGCGCTGGAAGACCTGAACATGAAGGGCGAAGTGCAGCTCATCGTGTCCGGCGGCATCCGCAGCGGCGCCGACGTCGCCAAGGCGCTGGCCATGGGCGCCGACGCCGTCGCCATCGGTCAGGGCATCCTGTACGCGCTCGGCTGTAACTCGGAAACCTACATCCAGAACGGTCAGCACATGTCGGCACTGGAAGGTTACGACGCGCTCGGCACCACGCCCGGCTTCTGCCACCACTGCCACACCGGCAAGTGCCCGGTCGGCGTGACCACGCAGGATTCCGTGCTCGAACAGCGCCTGCAGCCGGATGTCGGCGCCCGTCGCGTCAAGAACTACCTGAAGACGCTGAACATGGAACTGACCACGATCGCCCGTGCCTGCGGCAAGCAGAACGTGCATCACCTGGAGCGCGAAGACCTGGTCGCCCTGACGCTGGAAGCCGCCGCCATGGCGCGCATCCCGCTGGCGGGCACCAGCTGGATCCCGGGCCACAACGGCTACTGATCCACGCCGCCATGAGGAGTCTGCGGACGTGACCGGCTGGCTCTTCCTGCTGGGCGCCATCGTTGCAGAGGTCATTGCAACGAGTGCGCTCAAACAGGTGGAGGGTCTGTCACATCCGCTGCCTCTGGCGTTCACGGTCGTCGGTTACGTCATCGCTTTCTCTCTGATGTCGCTGTCGCTGAAGACCATACCGATCGGCATCGCCTACGCGGTGTGGTCGGGCGTCGGCATCGTCGCGATATCAATAATCGGCCTCATCGCATTCGGTCAGCGACTCGATGCGGCGGCGCTCGCGGGCATCGCCCTTATCGTGAGCGGGGTCGCCGTGATCCAGCTTTTCTCGAAGTCGCAGGCCTGAACGACGCAACACCCACAGACACTTTTCCGAGGAGAACCCACCACCGCACATCCGACGTTCCACATCTGCTGCTGACGATTTCATCCCATCAAAAAATGCACCCATAAAGGAGGAGAGCAAGATGGATCAAAGCAAAAGCAAACACCCCGCAAACCCCGCGCTCGAACGCCGCATCAACAGCATGTTCGGTCGCGACAAGGCCATGTCTCTGGGCGCCCTGCTCGGTCTGTGGCTTGCGCTGGGCTATGTGTACTTCGCCGTCCCGCACGGCTTCCTCGGCTCGCCCGTCGGCATCGTGCTGACCGTGGCCGGCGCGCTCGTACTGCTGTTCAACACGGCATCGGTGATCGCCATGCTTCGTCATTACGCCGAAGACCGCGAACACATCTACGGCATCGACATCCACCACCTCGACGAACACCGCGCCCGTGCCCGCAAGGCCGCACTGCGTCCGGCTCACGTCGACATCGGCTGAGGAGCGCACACATGTCCCGCAATGCCTACAAACCCCCTGTGCAGAAGGGCTTCGGTCAGTTCGTCGACGCCATGGTCGTGCTCGCGCTGGTGTACCTGAGCCTGCTCGCGCCGCTGCTGCTCGGCGGCACCGCCGCCGAATCGGAAGCGCCGGCCGAGAAGCCGGTCGCGACCTGGGAAGCGATGAAGCAGAACGAAACGATGGCCGCCCAGTGGCAGAAGCTCGGCTTCGATGCCGAGTCGGCTGAGCCCATCGTCAGCAAGAAGTTCAGCTACGAGATCGAACCGTGGTCGCTCGGCATCACGATCGCCGTGATCGCCGTGTACTTCTTCTTCGTGCTCAAGGTGTCCGACCGCGAGTACCGCGAAGTCATCAACGAGCGCTTCGGCCCGCGCGCCGGCAAGGAGGACTGAGTCATGGATTTCTGGACGGCACTGGAATATGCGGCCTGGGGCATCTCGGTCGTGCTGGTCGGCTGGATGCTGGTCGATGCACGCTTCGTCAGCACCACCTACGGCGAAGACTTCCTGCTCAGCTCGCGCGAAGGCGACGAGTGATGGGTGGTTCGAACCACGCACAACGGCGTGCGTGAAGACGGGAGAACAAGATGGGAACTGCAACTGCAGCGGCAGGGAAGCAGGAGAAGATTTCACTGCTGAAAGTGTTGGGCCCGGTGCACGTATGGGCACTGGGCGTCGGTATCGTGCTGGTCGGCGAGTACATGGGCTGGAACTTCTCGGTGGCGAAGGGCGGCGCCTATGGCGCGCTGATCGCCTGCTGGGTGATCGGCCTGCTCTATACCTGTGTGGCGATGATCGATTCCGAGGTGACCTCAACGGTCGCCGCGGCGGGCGGTCAGTACACACAGGCCAAGCACATCATCGGGCCGCTGATGGCCTTCAACGTCGGCCTTTATCTGGTGATGGCCTACACCATGCTGGAGGCGGCCGACGCGCTGGTGGTCGGTGACCTGCTGCATGCGGTGGCCGCACAGTACGGTGCGGAACTCGACCCCAAGCCCTTCGTGGTGCTGACGATCGCCTTCCTCGCCTGGCTGAACTACCGCGGCGTGTTCATGACGCTGACGGTGAATTTCGTCATCACCGCCTTCGCCGTGCTCGCCATCCTGGTGCTGTTCTTCAGCACCACCGGCATCGCCGGCGGCGAGAGCGTGCTGCGCCACAGCGAACTGTTGACCGATCTGCCCTACGGCTGGATCGGCGTGCTCGCCTCGCTACAGTTCGGCATGTGGTACTACCTCGGCATCGAGGGCACCTGCCAGGCGGCGGAGGAAGTGCGCTCGGCCGGCCGCTCGATTCCGCTCGGCACCATGGGCGGCATGATGACGCTGCTGATCGCCGCTTCGCTCACCTGGTACATCTGCACCGGTCTAATCCCTTGGGAATACCTCGGCCAGGCGACGACGCCGCTGTACGACGCGGCGCGACTGACCGGCAATGTCGAGCTGGAAGTGATCCTGTTCATCGGCACCATGTTCGCGGCCATCGCGTCGGCCAACGGCTGCATCAACGACGCCTCGCGTGCCTGGTTCTCGATGTCGCGCGACCGCTACATGCCGCACTGGTTCGGTGCCGTGCATCCGCGCTATCGCACGCCGTATCGCGCCATCCTGTTCCTGATCCCGATCGCCGTGTCCTTCGCCTTTACCGGGCTGCTCGATCAGGTGATCACCTTCTCCATCCTGTCGGGCCTGCTGGGTTACACCTTCATGTCCTTCAACATCGTGCGCTTCCGCCGGCTGTGGCCGCTGGGGTCGATCGAGCGTGGTTACGTGCATCCCTACCACCCGCTGCCCTGCATCGTGCTCGGCCTGCTGTGCGGGGCGACCTACTTCGCGACCTATCTGGGCTACGGCACCTCGCTGCTGTCCATCATGGCCTTCTACATCCTGGTGTCGATCTGGTTCGTCGTGCGTCGCTATCCCTACGTGAAGCGCGGCGAACAATTCACGATGCCGTGGCCGCGTCCCAAGGGCTACTGATGACGCTCGCGACGATGGCGGCGCTGCTGCTCGGCGGCGGACTGTTCGCGTGGTGGCAGCAGCGCACGCAGCGGCAGTTCCGCGACGAGCGTGCGGCGGTGTTCGACCACTGTGCCGGCATGTTCGACGCCGTCGGCGTGGCCGATTCGGGCGCCGAGTACCCGCGCCTGAGCGGCCGCTACGGCGGTGCGCAGTTCGAGCTGCAGGCCCTGCTCGATCACGTCGGCTACCGCAAGGTGCCCTCGCTGTGGCTGTCGGTGACGCTGCGCACGCCGCTGCCGGTGGGCGGCCGTTTCGACCTGCTGATGCGGCCGCAGAACATCGAGTTCTGGTCGGCCTCGGACAGCATGGACGAGCGCATCGATCTGCCCGCCGACTGGCCGGTTCACCAGATCGCCAAGGTGAGCCCGGCCGGCTGGCGGCCGCCGCTGGGTGCGCTGCGCGAAGCCGCCGGCAGCCTGATCGACGAGCCCTCGTTCAAGGAACTGCTGGTGAGTCCGCGCGGCGTGCGCATCGTGTTCCGCGTCGGTGGCGTACAGCGCGCGCACTACCTGGTGCTGCGCTCGCTGCTGCCGGACGAAACGCGCATCGAGCCGGAGCTGTTGCAGCCGCTGCTCGACGCCGCACTGCGCATCGCTTCGTCGCTGAAGGTCACGAAACTGGAGAAAGCTGCATGACGTCCGCAAGCGTATCGACAACATCCCGTCCGCCGCATCCGTTCTTCGTGCTCGCCGCTGCGCTGCTGCTGCCCGGCATGGGGCAGGTGCTGAACGGCATGCTGGTGCGGGCGTGGATCATGCTGTTCTTCGCGCTCAGCCTCGGCGTCGTCAGCTGGCACATGACGACGCCCGAGCATTCTTTCGTCGGGCGCCACGCCGGCGGCTTCTTCGTCTATGCCGTCATGGTCATGGACGCCTACGTATGGGCGCGCTACAGGCACACACTGGCCCGAGTCCGCGCGGGCCAGCGCTGAAGGGGCGGCGCACACCGTCCTCACCTTGGCCGGTACATGCGGGGCGGCTCCTCCTGCGCCGCATGTACCGGGTCTTTTTCAAGGCATCCGCATTCGAACGAACTTCCTCCGGCTCGCGGCACGCGTTCGCGCGCACGGAGCACATTCAGAAAGGTTTCCGACATCATGAAAACGAACTTCAAACGCCTCCCGCTGGCCGCGCTCGCGCTGTGCGCCGCTTCCGTCACTGTCCACGCGCAGGAAGCCGCCGCGCCGGCCTACACGGTCAGCGCGAACCTGGGCCTGTTCTCGCAGTACATCTTCCGCGGCATTTCGTACACGCAGGAGAATCCGGCGGTGCAGGGCGGCTTCGACCTCGCGCACTCGAGCGGCGCCTACCTGGGCGTCTGGGGCACCAATGTGAGCGACCTGGCGCTGT